>JADFGO010000014.1 GCA_022567655.1 Candidatus Neomarinimicrobiota bacterium | reverse complement strand
ATCCTTTTTGATCAGCAATTGAACCACCAACTGTATCTGTGTATTTAGTCAAAGGCACGTTAACTTTTGGAGCATCCATATCTATCAAACGAGCATATTGTTTCCAGTCGCTCCAAGGTTCTGCTCCCTCCAAAATCTCATCTGCAATTTTCAAAGCAGATAATGTGTTTGGAACTGAAACTGTTTCTTTGAGATCTCGACCACCAATTCTCATGTTGCCTCTAGCCTCATCACCAATTCTGATGCCGTAGCGATGTTTCCAGATTGTAGGAAGGTTTGGATTTAGTCTGCCTTCCTCAAATCCATTTGGATTAGTTTTATCAAAGAGGATAACGACAAAATTTGGATTGATTTTCAACGCTTTTTTCACAACAACGACTTTAACCAATATTATTCCCAGTAACCTTGGTGGGATAGTATTAACCGGGATAAGTACGCCCGTTGATCTCGGTCCTTTAGAAGAACTCCAGTTAACTCTTGAGATCTCAGTTGATACTGGTCCACCTACCATAGACGGTTCTATCCTGTTTGACTTTGAACCCGGTATCAACGATATTACTGTTCTCGTTACTGGAACTAGAGTTTTAGCACTACCTTATCTATTCCAGGCAGGTTTACAAGAAACTCTTAATTGGAAGACCCAGGTAATGACTTCTAATGACGGGTATGAACAACGAACGAAATTGAGAAGTTCACCTCGGCAAGGATTTACGGGTAATATTTCTATCCCAAGAGGTGAAATAATTCCACTAGACATATTGTTATACGGATGGCGTATCAACCGGTTTGGAGTGCCGGTATCGTCTGAGTGTCGAAATCTTACTTCTCCGACAACTGGTTCGAGTACTATTATTAATGTTAGTACTGAATTTGCAGATTTTAGAGTTGGCGGTCTTGGGATGATTTATATATCTCCAAGAAATTTTGAATTATTCACTATAAATTCTTTAACTACCACCCAAATAGAAGCGACAGCAATTATTTCAACTGTTTTTGGGATAACTGCTCTAGTTATGCCAATGAGAGTCGGTAGGTTTTTGTCATCTCCAATAAGGAGTACGGATGGTGATAACCAGCGGTTAGATTTCAACTTTATTATAACTGAAAATGCTACGCTCGCGACGAGTCCTTCAGCTGTTCAATATAAAGGTCTAGATGTCTTTTTAGACCCCCCGCTAACAATTGACAACTTCGCTACTGACCAATATACGAATCGAGTAGACGTTGCAGATTACGGTACCGGCCTACAAGATACTTTCGCGCCATGGTTAAAAACAAAAATCCAAAGGCAATTCGGACTCCAATTCGATACCCTTGAAGATGTCTGGAACTACCGATTGTGGTTACACAGGCGAGAAGGAAAATTACGTCCATTTTGGATGCCGACTTTTGAGGCGAACATGATATTGGTTTCTACAGGTGCATTAGATATTCAGTTGTTCATTGAGGATGATGGACAAGATACATTATCTGCCGAAAGAGACGATATCGGTATTTTAACAACATCTGGATGGATTTTTAGAGAAATTTCATCAATTACTATTTCTGCACCGAATCTAGAAGTTACGCTTACCTCTAGTGCCGGAGTTAATGCAGAGGATGTAATTATGATTTCATGGCTTGGACGTAAACGTTTGACTTCAGATAATTTACAAATTAATTGGAACGGTAATGATACCGCCAACGCAGTCGTTCCAACAACTGTGATAAATAATTAGGTGAACTATGGCTTTTAATGATGTTGAAATTTCTGAATTTTTTCAACCGCTTGAATTATACGAATTCAAGCGAGGGGTGTTTAGTTGGTACTATACTTCTGGCGATGAAGATATCGATTTCAGTGGTAACATCTATCTATCGGTGCCGCTTAAAAGGAGTGCAATATTATCGACTCAGGACCTGGGTAAGACTTCTTTAAAAATAACGCTAAGTAGAAATGTTACTTTTCTTGATCAGTTTATAGCAACTTCTCCAACAGATATTATAACTATTACGATTACGCGGATTCATGCGTCCGATAGTGATCCTGCTATTACTTTTAAAGGTAAAGTAATCAATGTCAAATTAATTGAAAACGAAGGCGAAGTTACTTGTAGCCCGATTCAATCTACTTTACGTAGGCCAGGGTTACGGAGGTTTTATCAAACCGCATGTCCACATGTACTTTATGGTGTTCAATGTGCCGTGATACGTACTTTACATGATGTCAATGGTGTTCTTACCGATGTTTCCGGGCTGACTATAACAAGCTCGAGTTTTATTGTTTCAATAAATCCTACATTTGATAGTACGCATTTTGTCGGGGGGTATGTTGAATTTGTTGTTTCAGGCTTGGTTAATAGGCGTTTTATTACCGACCATAATAACGCGACAGGTGTATTAACCTTGAATCTGTCTTTTACTGGGATAATTGTCGGTGATACTGTCACTGCTTTCCCAGGGTGTGATCATACAGTCGCGACGTGCGACGGGAAATTTGATGCAATAGATAACTACGGTGGATTTCCTTTCATCCCACAGAAAAACCCGATGGATGGAAAAAAGTGTTGTTTGAACATATGAATCTATTACACAGGAATTCATTTTATCTTGGTGACATATATAGTACCTTGGATAACGAAATTGCTAATGGTTTTATCTCAACTAATGAAATTAATCAGATAAAAATGGATCTTGCTAATGAAAGGGGAGTTCTTTCAAAATTAAAAAAAGACTAGGGCGAGGGTCTGGTAGCATTCCAAAGAAGTGTATAGGGTGGGCGAATTATCTATATGACATAGGTTGTAAATATCTCATCTTGATTCATGATCTTGATACGAAAAATGAGAGTACGCTTAGAAAATTACTTGTAACTAAATTGAACAATTCACCATTTACCAACTATTTAATTCTTATTCCTATTATTGAGATAGAAGCATGGCTCTTATCTGATTCGACTGCAATTCAAACAACGTTTAAACTACAAAAGAGACCTAAAAAAATACAAAATACCGAACTAATAAAAGACCCCAAAAAATATCTTGGTGATATCGTATGGAAAATGAGTTACAAGAGATATTTACACACTGTTCATAATGCAAAAATAGCTAATAATTGTACTATTTCATCCCTTAAAAGATGCGGATCTTATAAACCACTAGATAAGTATATCAAATCTAATTTATAGGCTTACGAATTTATTCAAATTAATTACTATTAAGAATCTCAACTGCAAAGGGAATAGCGTGTAGGGGCAATTCACGAATCGCCTGGAAATAAGCCGTATTAAAACCCTATACCGAAGCTCATCTGGTGTGTGTCGCCGAGGTTGAAGTCGAAGGGGAGGTACGCGTAGTCGAAGCGGTAGCGGTTGCGTGTTATGCCGATTCCCGCCGTGATGCCGGACGAGTTCTCCGAGTTCCGTTTGTAACCGCCGCGGAGGCTGAGGATCTCGTTAAGGTTCAGCTCACCGCCGAGCCTGATGAACGTTCCCGACTCGAAATATTTACCGGCATCGAAAGCCCAGCTGAAGGATGTGGTTGAGCGGGGGTTGAACCTACCGCTGATCCCGGCTGTGATCCGCGCGGGCAGCGAGGTTGACTCAATGTTCAGAGATGACATCCCGCCGACGTCCTTGACTACAAGAGCCGTGCGGATATTATGAAAATTCAGACTCTTGATCAGACCGAAGTCGAACGCAAATCCGTTTGCCGTGTAAAAGGAGATCTTTTCATAGAGTAGTTTCGCTGTGGCGCCAAATTGTAAACCGCTGCCCCTTCCGGCAGCGGCTGAGAGTGAAAGCGCGATCGAGTTGGCGCTGAAATAACCGAGCGGTTCCGCAGTAGGACGTTCATCGCGCCGCTCGATGTCGCTTACTCCAGACAGCGCTAAACTCAGACCGAACGAGTAACTGCTGCCGGGGAAAGAGACGCCTAAATACTGGTTGCTCGAACCGGCGAGCCACTCCTGATGTGAAATGACGACGTCAGACTCTTCTGCGGAAGCCAATCCCGCCGGGTTCCAGTACGAGGCGACAGCCCCCTCCGAGTTGGAAACACCGGTTCCGCCCATAGCGGTTGAAGCGGCATCGACACCGAGCTTCAGGAACGCCATTCCGGTTGATGAGGGATCACCCGCATAAAGAGCCTGCGGCAGCTGAACCGCGGCGAATAACAGAGTGTAGAACAAAATTTTCACTTAAAAGGTAAACTCCCAGCTGAAGAGATGAGTTCCCCCTTCTCCGACGACCTCCGGTCGAAAGGCGTAATCTATGTTTGTATAAACTCCGCCCGAAACTTGATATCGAACTCCACCGCCGAAGGAAAACGCGCCGTCGTCGGAGCCAGCCCGGAGTGAATAGAGCTCATCTCTCCGGTACTCGATTCCGAAACGCATCCTCTCCTGCTGCGACTGATTGAATAGTGCGGCGGTTGAAATTGTCAGTCCGTTATCGAACAGATACGATGCGCCCGCGTTCAGCGTGTAAGGGATCGTATCGATGGAGACGGTCCCGAGGCTGAAAAGGTCCTGAGTGCTCCAACTGAAACTGGCGTTCAAATCCTTGATAACCACAGCTAACTTCAGGTTCTCCACCGGGATGAACATAAGCCCGGCATCGAATGCGAGGTCGTTCGAGCTGAGATTTTCGTCGGCGAGATCAAGATTTTGTGTGATAATCTTAAGAGTTATTCCGATTGCGATGGATTCATGGAACCTGTTTGCAAAAGAGATCCCGAACGCATTCGAAGCATCGCTGTAATCGAAGGTATGATTACCTGAGAGGTCACGTCCGTCGATATTGTCGGTCCCCGCGGCAAGCCAGTAGAGGGAGAGACCGGCGGTGGGTTTCAAACTTTGCGAGTATGAAATATAATGGAACCGCCTGTCGAGTGAGAGGAATGAATAGGTCGTTGTAAAGTGCCTTTTAGTCAGGTAGGGAAGCCCTGCGGGATTGTAATAGGCGGCAAATCCGTCGTCGGCAACGGCGGTAAAGGCGCCTCCCATCGATATTGCCCGCGCGCCGAGTCCCATGCGGAGAAACGGCGCCGCAAATCCCCCCTCGCCCTGCGCGATCACCGTGAGCGGTGTAAATAACATCACTGATATGAATAAGGCATTTCTCATCTCACTCTATCACCATCACCTTACCCCAATGAACTTCCCCGCCGCCGGAGCTTTTGTTAACGATTATTTTATAGAAGTAAGTCCCGTTCGCCACAACTGAACCGAAACCGTTCCTGCCGTTCCAGACTTCATCCCATTCCCCCTTATCTCTTGACACAGATTTCACGGCTTTTGCCACCAGCGTCATGGAAAAGTCATATACGTTTATCGAAACCGTCGAGCGTTCAGAGAGAGAATAATGAAAGCGAACATATCCGTCCCCTCCAAGTCTGTTATGCCGGGAAGGGGAAAAGGGGTTGGGATAGGAATAGGTCCGGACGGAGAGGTCTTCGGTCAAAGGCTTAACTGCGCGTAAAATCGTCCAGGAGGAAGAGTTATTATCAGTGTAAATAAGCCCGCCGGCTGTTCCCGCCCAGAGGCGATTATCCGGCGTCTTTATAACCGAATAGAAAGTTTGCGTGTAAAGAGGGTCCCCGGTAGCCCCATCGATTATCGGTGGGAACGAAGCCCATGTAACGCCCCCGTCGACCGATTTAAAGAGTCCGCTGTCCGCTGCGGCGTAAATAACCGAATCGTCGGAAGAAAAGTTCCAGACCCTTTCGTCGGAGAGAACCGTCCTCCAATTTTCACCGCCGTCCCTGCTGAGCGATATACCCAAGAACTCGCCCTCGACTGTAGGCCGGGTCGCCGCAAGCAGCGTTTCATTTCCGTTCCATACATGGCGATGCAGAACGACTGCCCAGTTTCCGCTGATACCGCTGTTGCCCGTGTTCGATTTGAACCAGGAGACGCCGCTGTCATATGAGCGGTTGATCCCCCCCGCTGTGCCTATGATGACCGTATCCCCCCATGCTATGACAGAAAACGGTCTGTGGTTCAGGCTTCCCGTGACTCCGAAATTGCTGTTATCGACCGGACTGAGGTCGAACTCGTGGTCGGAAAATGCGGTGAGCGAATCCATATCGTCGGGCGGCAGTACGATCCGGTTCCAGGTCACTCCGAGGTCGGTAGATTTTCGGGAGCCGCCCGCGAATGAGGTAATGTAAATTGTGCTGTCCTCTGTGATAGCAATGTCGAAAGTGACGTTATCAACGTTGATCACGACCGGCAGTGCATCTATAGTGTCACCGTAAATCAGTTCGAAGACAGCATCGTTCGAATCTTTCGGCTGATCGATGTGCGTCCAGCTGAAACCGTTGTCGGTGGAGATAGCGAGACCGCTTCCCGTGGAATTTGATTCCTCCACGTCCGGATCGTCGAATGCGTTGGCGACGATGACGATATCCCCCAGCACGGCGAGAGCGGAGACTCCGCCGATTCCGATCTCGAACTCGTCATGCGTGTATTCATCAAATGAGAGACCGTTATCTGCGGTAGAATTCAACCCTCTTCCGGTGCCTATCCACAAGCGGTTAGAGTTTCCATAGACAAGGTCGGTCACGGAATTTCCGAGGAGCCGGGAGCTCTTGTTTAGGTAAACCCATTCCGTAATTTCATAATTTCTTACGACCTGAGAATAAGCGAATTCACTACTCAGGAAGATAGTGAACAGGAGCAAAACAATATGTTTCTGCATGCGGTTCGTCATGCTCAATCCGTGATAGTTACCGGGACGCCGAGCTCTTCGCTTTTCAGTCCGGCGAAATCCTCCGCTGTTATGAGGAAAATGAATACGCCGGTAGCCCCTGTCGGATTGGTAGGCTGTTTCACCGAATATATGCCGTCCAGCGCAACCCTGTCCCCGAAACTGCCGTCGTCACGCATGACAAACGACTGGTCTTCGATCAGTGTTGAATCGCTGACTCGGAAGATGTCGTAAGTTACTTTGCGGATGTCGGAGAGACCGTTGGCATCGGACACCGCCGTTTCGATAAATATCGTATCTCCCAACGCTACGGAACCGGTAACGGAAAAGAGACTCAATTCCGGCTGATAGTTCGTTATGTCGAAGAGAAGTTCAAATTGTGGACTCGCATTGGAATCCAAGTCGGAAGCATACACAGTGAACTTGAAGCTGCCTGTGACTGAATCTACGAGCTGCGGAGATAGATAGGCGGAATATCTGCCGTCGCCCTGAATTATGTCTCCGTTCGTGCCGTTGTCGTTCAAACCTCCCGTGATGCTGTCCGAACTTCCAATTCTCATTGCTGTGTACGTAACCGTATCTATGTCGGTAAGTCCCTGCGGGTCGGAAACCGCGGCTTCGAGAAAGAACTGCTGAATGAGGTCGTTATATACGGCGCGGACAGTGTCTATCGATGGTTGGACGGCTGAGGTATCCCGGTCGAAAGATTCTACGGGAAATTCTTCCTCGCAAGCGGATATGAATATCATAAGGGCGAACAGCGCTGAAAATGTCAGCGCTTGCGCGTTCGAATATGTCTGTTTCATCGTAAAAATTACGGGCAAATATACACGGGGTAGGCAGATTTGTCAAGCGGTAAGATAAGTAAGTCGACACTTAACCGAAGCGCACGGGTTGCAATAAGCAAAACAGAGAAGATGAGGACGAAATAAAACTGAACTTGCTAATATACTTATAATAGTATTATATTATTATCATATATCAAATATACGAAAGATATTTCATAAATATTTATGAAATTATAATATATGACACCGATCAGTGAGAAAAGAGCACTAAATTGGTTTCCATTATATCGGACAGGAGGTTAGGTATGAAATCAACCATATTTGGACGAGTCATAACAATAATAATATCAACAATTTTTATTCTAAGCGGAAAGGGTCTCACTCAGGATTTACCTGAAAACAGAGTTTTCGGAGTAATCCAACATGAAGTAAACTATTTTTCGTGGAGAAAAATAGAAGCAGACAGATGGGAGACGGTCTTCCAAATAAGTGTAAAGAAAAGATTGGCAGAAAATTTGTGCAGCGAGGATAACTTAGAATACGCCCGTAAGAGAAAAAAAGTGTTGTGCGAATTCTTAGGTCCGGCACATTTTGGATTTACACAAAAATCACTCTGGTACTGGGGTGACGGTTGGGATGTTCAATCCTGGCCGATTGTGGAGACCCGCAATAATCCTGAGATATACTGGAGATGGGATAACATAGACAGAAATATATCAGAAAGTCTTCGAATTTCAGGATCTGTTGGCTTGGAACATGAGTCAAATGGCGGAACAGGAGGCGCATCCCGAGGCTGGAACTGGCTATTCGCTCAAATAGGAACCGATGAAGAGATAAACATCGTCAACACCGGCCGAAAGTTCAATATAGACGAAGATACAAGAAAATTGTTGGGAGTCGATTATCCCGGTATAAGATTCAAATATCATTGGCCGTTCGGTTTGGATAAACTAAACAATCCTGATATTGAAAGATTCATGGGCACATTAGAGACTAAAATCCATTTGGGTATTAAAAAGACAGGAGATCATTTCGTTTTGGGTAGATTACCCACCGATAAGGCGAAGAAGCTTAAGTTGTCTTATGTTGTCACCTGGAGAACTCACGGCTTACACAGCAGGAACCTGAAAAACGAAATTATGATTAGCTATGCCGACTGGGAATTGTGGTTATACATACAAAGATGGGACGGGACAGGACAATGGCTCCGAGACTATCGTGAGAAAAGTCATTCGTGGAGAATCGGATTTGTATTCAGATAGAGGATACTGTCCCGCAACATAAATCTTGTTAAATGCAACCTCATAGCTTATTATTACGTAACTATTTTTACGGAATAATCAAGTTATGACGAAAAAACTGACACATATAATACTCGCCCTGATAATCACGGCGATGGGAGCGCTTCAATTTCTCGACCATCATGCCCTTCCGGGTAATGACGAGTTAACTTTCTCATCATGCGAGAACGAAGAGCACAGCCACCCGGTACTGAACGGTACTCATATTTGCCTGTTGTTGAGAAGGCACCAATTAAGCGCTATCCTTGATTCGGAAGAAATCGTACACGACATATATAGAGCAAGTCAGTCGGTTCATGTTGAACACCTGATCTTAAGCGACAGTTATTTTGCTTCTCTATTTGTGGAGAGATCGCCCCCCGCTTAGTTCCACCCTAATTTCTTTATATACATAATCAAATTTTTTATTGTCTGCGAACATCAACGCAGCACTAAATAGGAGTAAATTATTGAAAATTATAGCACTTATATCATTTATATCGGTTTTAAGTTCAATACCGCTAAAAGCTCAGCAAGTAGAGACAGACAGCTCGGCAGTTGACAGCGCAGACGCAGCGCTTGAAGCTGAATTAGCTAAAATGCTGGTTGAGGACAAAAGTTCATCAAAGCAGGTTCTGCAACCGAGAGTACAGATTCCGACCGCATCGGTGGGCGGCTTCAGCAATATGAATCCGAATATCGGGTTGATAACGAAATTCAGCGGAGATGTTCTGGCAAATGGTGAAGTTGAGATCGACATTGAAGAGGGTTCGCCGGAAGGATTTAACTTTCACGAAGTTGAACTTTCCTTTCAGATGGTAATTGACCCCTATGCGCGAGCGGACTTTTTTATAGCGTTTCTTCCTGAAGAAGAAGCGGTAGAATTAGAGGAGGCGTTTATCACGGTTTTTTCTCTTCCATTCGACCTCAGAGCAAAGGCGGGGATAATTAGGACGAAGCTGGGTAGATTGAATCCGATTCATCCGCCGGAAGTTGTCTTCGTGGACTACCCGCTCCCGTTAGAAATGTATTTCGGCGGCGAAGGATTGGTCGAAACGGGTGTTTCCGTTAGTTATCTGATACCGAATAAGTGGGACCTCTTTTGGGAGGCGACGTTTGAGGTGACAAACGGTGATAACGAAATGATATTCAATGGAAATTCTACGAACGATCTGGCGTATAACGGACATTTCAGCTCCTTTTTTAATTTAGGGGATAACTCGGCGCTTCTGCTCGGCGGCACAGCAATGTCGGGCGTTAATGATAGTTTAGGGCTGTATAAAACGAATCTTTACGGGATAGACATTACGTACAAATGGAAACCGCTGCGAAGACAGCTTTACAATTCGTTTACCTGGCAGACAGAACTCTTTTTCCTGGACAGGGAGGAAGGAACGCCTGAAAATATTAAAGCTGCCGGTTTTTATTCGTACGTGGAATATCAAATCGGAAGAAGATGGTTTGTCCTCGGAAGATATGACAGAGCTGAATTGCAGGACAACTCAGGAAATGCGGATCAGAAATATGTGGCGGCATTGACCTACTTTCCGAGCAATTTTCAGACTATAAGGTTGCAGTCCACCACAAGCAAAGATTCTCAAGGAAAGAGCAGCACACTATTATCGCTTCAGTGGAATTTCGTTATAGGCGCTCATGGAGCGCACATATATTAAAAAAACGGAGTGTTAAAATGAAATTAATACAGAAATTATTAATCTTACTTATCCTATTTGTCGGAGCTTCACAAGTTCATGCTAAGCTGCGTATTGTATCGACGCTGCCCAACTTTACCGCGATAGCAAAAGAAGTAGGCGGAGACAGGGTAGAAGTGACCACCATTGCAAAGGGATATCAAAATCCTCATTTTGTCGACCCGAAGCCGAGTTTCATAATCAAGATGAAAAAGGCTGACATACTCGTGTGGGCGGGATTGGACCTCGAAATCTACTGGCTCACACCACTGCTTGAGAACTCCCGTAATAAAAAAATCTTATGGGGCGCTCCGGGGAATGCGGACGCGTCGAAGGGGGTATCCCTTCTCGAAATCCCGAACATACCGGCAGCTCAACTCAGGGCGGGTGGCGATATCCATGTTTACGGAAATCCACATTATTGGCATGATCCAATCAACGGAAAGATAATAGCTCAAAACATTTATAATGCGCTTGTGAGCGCGTCTCCGGAAGATAAAGAATATTTTAAGCGTAATTTGGAGGATTTCAATTCGAGATTGGATGAATCACTTAAGAAATGGAATAAATTGATGGATCCATTCAAGGGCAGGAAGATAATTGCATACCATAACTCCTGGCCCTATCTGGAGAAACGGTTCGGGTTCGTGATCGTAGATTTCATAGAGCCTAAACCCGGAATACCGCCCAGCCCGAATCACCTCGTGCAATTAATTAAAAAGATGCGTAGTCAGGAGATAAAAACGATCATTATATCACCGTATTTCGACGATAAGCCGGCGAATGTTATTGCTGACAAAGTGGGTGGAAAAGTTATTAGCGTAGCCCCAAGCGTCGGCGCTTTCGACGGTGTTGACAGCTACTTCGATATGTTCGATTATAACCTGAATGAGTTAGTGAAGGCGTTCAAATGGGAAGAGAATATACAATAAGGAGATTGATAAATTGTTTGAACTGATTTCATTGCCGCTGCTTGCGGGATTTATTATTGTTTCGATCCACTCTTATCTCGGGATACACATAGTCGAGAGGAAGGTGATATTTGTAGATTTAGCCCTGGCGCAGATAGCCGCTGCCGGAGCCGGTGTCGGAGTGCTGCTCGGGTATGAACTTGGCGGGCTTGAGACTTTTCTTTCGGCGCTGTTCTTCACCTTTATCGGGGCTGCAATATTCGCCCTGACCCGTATGCGGAAGGAAGTCGTTCCTCAGGAAGCGATAATCGGGATTGTCTACGCGGTATCCGCAGCTTCGTTTATTCTTCTGATGGACCGTGCCCCAAACGGCGCCGAGCAAGTTAAGGGAATGCTCGTGGGATACATACTCCTTGTAAATTGGGATGATATTATTCGGATAGCGGTTCTCTACGCAATAATAGGTGCTTTTCATATATTGGTACGGAAGAGAATGATATATATATCGCGGGACCCTGAAGGGGCTTTCAACAGCGGGATAAACGTAAAACTCTGGGATTTTCTGTTCTACATCTCCTTCGGTTTTGTAGTTACAACCGCAGTACAGATAGCCGGAGTCCTGCTCGTGTTTGCGTATCTTGTTGTTCCAGCAGTGTGTGCCATGTTGTTTGCCAAGGACTTTAAGATAAGACTCATCATAGGCTGGTCGCTCGGCTTGCTCGGTAATTTGCTCGGGATGTATTTCTCCGTGCAATTCGACTTGCCGACAGGCGCTGCGATAGTAACCACTTTCGGTTTGATAATAGCCGTAGCCGGATTGGTCAAAGCAGTACAGAAAAGATTTATTATCGGGTAGAGAACTAACCGGTCGATCTGTCTCTCTGAGCGCCCGACTAATGTCAGGCGGGTAGTTTCATGGTGTACACGGGCGAATAAACCCGGGACCGCACTCCATTATCCCTTGAAGTTTAGAACGATCAAACCTTAATTTCCTTTCAGTAAACGACAGAGGAACGGAAGAGAATATTTCATGCTTCCGCTGAAAATGATCATCTGTTTTGAATCGTCGAGTCTCTAAATGGATTCATGGAGTTGATATGTCTATCGGGAGTATAAGAAGGGAATTTGCCTCCCTGCGATTCGTTAAATTCGCAATTGTGGGCGGATCCGGTCTGCTTGTCAACATGTTTTTTCTATGGTTTCTGAAGGAAATTGCGGGATTGTATTATCTCTTTGCAAGTATCATCGCTATAGAACTTTCTGTGTTAAATAATTTCGTCTGGAATAATTTTTGGACGTGGGGGGACAGACAAAAAGCTGAAGGATGGGACTACCTCCGGCGACTCATGAAGTATAACCTCTCTGTAAGTGTTGCGGCTTTGATCGGAAACATTGCCGTTCTTGTGGCGCTGAAAGAGGTTTTCGGCTGGAACTACCTGCTCGCGAACCTGATTGGAATCAGTATAGGTATGATTATAAACTTTATCATTAACGATCTGTGGACGTTCCGGGAGAGACCGGTAAGAAGTGGGGTAGAATAACCGATCAGTATTAAGAAAAATAAGCGAACGGATCAGATCATTAAATAACGAGGATAGGGAATATGGATTTTAGACTGCCTGAAGAGATCGAAATGCTGCGCGACACGGCGAAGAAGTTTACAGATCAGGAGATTCGTCCGTTAGCAGACAGTATAGAGCGCGAGGAAAAGGTCCCGGAGGAGCTGATCAAGAAGTTAGGCGAGACCGGATTGATGGGCGTTCTCATTCCTCCGGAATACGGCGGAGGCGGGTTTGGAGAGCTCGGCTACTGCGCTATGCAGGAGGAGATATCCCAGGGGTGTGCATCGACGGCTACCTTTCTCGGAGCGCACCTGTCTATCGGTTCTCAGACTATAATTCTTTTCGGTTCTGAAGAAACAAAAAAGAAATATCTTCCCGGTCTCGCAAAGGGTGAATTGATCGCCGCTTATTCGCTCTCCGAGGCGGGTTCAGGTTCAGACGCCGCGGCGATGAAGGCGAAAGCCGTTTATGACGGCGGTGATTGGGTGCTGAACGGCACAAAGATTTGGGTGACCAATGGGCCGATAGCGGACGTCATAGTCGTTTACGCCAAGATGGAAAAAGACGGAGAGGACCTTGGTCCGGGCGCTTTTGTGATTGAAACAGCGAATGACGGATTCAACATCGACAAAATCGAAAAAAAGATGGGTCTCAAGGGTTCCGAAACGGCGGCGATATCTTTCAGCGATTTCCGTATTCCTAATGAAAATCTGCTCGGTGATCCCGGACAGGGATTCAATATTGCATTGACGATTCTCGATGTGGGAAGGCTCGGTCTCGGCGCCGTAACTCTCGGTCAGGCGAAGGAGTCACTCCGGCTCAGCACGTTATACTCGCAGCAGAGGGAACAGTTCGGGCAGCCGATCGCGGATTTCCAGGCAATACAGTGGATGCTGGCGGAAATGACAACCGATATTTACGCGATGGAAAGCATACTCTACCGTACCGCTAATGCGTACGATGAAGGGAAGCAAATCACACGGGAGGCGTCGTGCGTAAAACTCTTCTGTTCCGAAGCGCTTGATAGGATAGTCGATCATGCCGTTCAGATACACGGCGGCATGGGCTATTCAAGCGAGCTGAAGATCGAACGGATGTACCGAGACTCCCGCGTTCACCGCATCTTCGAGGGCACGAACGAAATACAGCGCCTCGTCATCGCCCGCGAAACGCTCAAGAAGGGGGGATATTGATACTCTCATACATAGGGTATGAGTGCGAGTCAGGATTTATCCTGATCGCAGAACCTCCTCCCTTGTGGGAGGTGGCTTTGATAATCCAAGATTATCAAAGGCGGAGGGTGTAATTGTAATATTTTCTCAATAGTTTTTATTACCCAATAATAACACCCCTTGTCCCGGCTCAGCCGGGACACTCCCCTTAAGGGGAGAGGAATAACGTGAGAGTCAGGGCTTGCCCTGACCGCCACGGAAAAAAGGAGATTAGAGGTTGGATTTTCCATGGCACTATCTATAGTGATGTATATTACAATACAGAACTCGGAGAGTGGAAGCACTCAAGTGCTAGTCAGGGCTTGCCCTGACAGCAAAGTATGAAAAGAGGAAGAACAAAATACGACGATTCCGAATTCCCGGTTTTCATCACCACTACGATTACACATCATATCAGTGTATTTCATATCAAGTTATTAGCAACGTCGTGTCTTCAATTGTTGGAAGATGTGCGAAAGAAATACGAGATGAAAATTTACTGCTACTGTCTAATGCCGAGCCATATTCATATGATAGTACAATCAATCAACAAGGGAGACTTATCAAATTTTATCAGAGAGTGGAAATCGTTTTCAGCTAAAAAGATATTAGAATTCGCTAATGAACAATCTCCTGCACTCTTAGAACTGTTCAGGAGATCGGCAGAAGAATTTGGACTGACAAAAGAACAATCCAACCAAGTATGGATGCCGAGGTTTGACGATTTGCAGTTAAGAAAACCTGAGACGACGAGAACGAAAATAAATTATATCCATGGAAATCCGGTGAGAAAAGGTCTTATGGAAACAGCGGAGAAATTTCTCTATTCAAGTGCCGGTTGGTATGATGATGGAGATGAGAGATTTCTGACACTAACCGATATAAAAGGAATTATCTATTGATAAACATGGCGTCAGGGCAAGCCCTGACTGCCACGGAATTAGAGGTATTAATGATCATTAAACTTATTAAACAGCGTATAACTGATTGGGCAAGTACTAAGCCTTTTAAGATGAAAATTTATCTATATGGGTCTCACGCTAGAAACGAGGCAGTAAAGATGAGTGATATTGATATTGCTATGGAATTTCCTTCGCTGCCAGAATCAGAACGGACTCTGATTATGATTGATTTCCAAGATTTATGGCAAAACGAATTATCAAATAGACTTGGTAAGAAAGTTCATATCGAACTGTTTGATGAAAAAACTTCGACAATAAAGAAGGGACTCGAAAAATCATCTGTCATTTTGTTTAGTAATGTTTAAACGCTAGTCAGGGTGACTGCGCCACAATGAACGCTGTCATTCTGAGTCCCGAAGCTTCGGGACGAAGAATCTCAAGCACTCAGAATAAATGTAGAGTGCGAGTTGGGACAATCTCTGACATCCACGGAATACGGCGTCTCGTCATCGCCCGCGAAACCCTCCAGAAGGGAGGGTGTGATTTCACTACACCGGGAGGATTACACCCCTCCTCCTCCAGCCGGCGGATGCTCCTCTCAAGGGTGAGGGAAAAATCCCCTCTTGAGAGGGGTGCCCCGCTTCCAGCGGGGCGGGGTGTGTAATTTGGCGGACAACTCCTGAGTTGTCCCTACTGCAACTACCTCGAATAAGTACCCCATGAGCTGAGTTCCGGCGGGTAAGTGTCCCCGCATAGCGTTTCCGGGGGGTTCCGAGATTTGAGAATGCTCCCTTATAGTGAATCAGATTCGTTGACATTCGGCGGGTGTTTCCTTATGTTCAAACGATGAAAAAGTATCTTTTGCTGATCCTATCCATACTGTTTTTCGGCTGCGATTCACTGTTCGGAACTCGTGAGGCGGAAGACCCTGACGAAAATGTCGGTAGAAGTCTCTGGCAGCAGCCTACTTCACCTGATATGGTGCTTGAAAATATGTCAAACGCTTTTTTGGAGCGGAACGCGGATAACTACATGCGCTGTCTGACGGATTCGAGCAACTCGGAGAGAGATTTCGTATATATTCCCGATCAGGAGACGGCGATCAACAATCCCGGCGCTTTTGACAGTTGGACGCTTGAAGATGAGAGGAGATACATCAATCTTATCTTTTCTGAATCTTCACTGCCATCAGGAGCGCTTGCTTTGCTGGGGTTCGAGGAATTCGAGGAACCATCCATACCCTCAGACACTGCAACGTTCGAGGAGGTATATGATCTGGATATCATGCACCAGCTCGAGAACGTCCCCACACGGATGAAAGGGATTGCCAAACTCAGGATGGCGAAGGATTTCAGCGGTAGCTGGTCGATATACCGGTGGGAGGATCTGACGTTCGGCAGCGAGGACGATACGCTAAAACTTCCTACATGGAGCGAGATGAAGGCGAGGGCTCAATGAAGTTCTCTGATTCGCTTCTGATGGGTTTACTGGTTACGATGTATGGATGTGTGAACCCGTTTGCACCTGAACTCGGAGTGGTGGAATCGGGAACAGACGCCGTTTTGACGGAAAGACTGAACCCCGAGGAAGTATTGGAAAATTTTCGTTTCGCGTATATTTTCGGTGACTCGTTAGTTTACAGCGAAGTGATCGATACGGGATTTGTATTTGTATTTTTTGATCCGAGCGTGGAAGGAACAGGCAGGTTTGACAGTTGGGGGAGGGACACCGAGCTGAAAACGACGGCAGGTCTGTTCCGCGCGGTAAGGAACATATCACTCGAGTGGAACAGTACGGTCGAGGAGGCTTACTGGTCGCCCGCGCCGGATTCTGCATTAAGCGTCATATATTTCGAGGGAGCTAAAAAAGCAAAAGTGTCAAAAAGTTTTGTGCTGAAGTTAGATACGGAAATACAGTTGACGGGAACGGCAGTCTTCTTTTTCGATAAAAATGCGCCCGGAGAGAGCTGGCGGATAGAGAGATGGGTTGATGAATCGATTTTTTAAGAAGACGTTAGTTGTCTGGATCGTCATCTGGCTTATCATTGACGCAATAATCATAGCGTACATTTACTTTGGCGATGAAGAGGGTAACGGGATCATGTCAGCGGAAGCTCTTGAAGTGTATATTGACAACGAATTTGTATCCTCATTGAACGAAAAAGGGTTTAAAGTATTTCCTGTAGATGAGAATGGCACGACTCTCTTTATGTATGCAAGAGGGCTGGGAAAAGTCTGGATGAAAAAAGTAATAACTGAGACACTCGGCGAAACAGGATTATTACCCGAGTTCAATTGGAACGTCGGAGAAGGCGAATTTCAAGCGCTGATCAAGTACGGAAATGAAGAAGACTTTTTGTTCCGTTTCAAAGAAACAGACGATATATCTTCCGGACTAATAGCAATACTCATTGACGATTTCGGCTATTTCTGGGACGACCGGGTTGATGAACTTCTCCGGATGCCGATTCCGCTGGGAATTGCGGTAATCCCAGGGCATGAACATTCCACCCAAGTAGCCAAAATTGCCGTCTCACAGGGAAAAGAAGTACTGCTGCATCTTCCTATGGAACCGTATGATTATCGAGGCGGGGAGGAGGAGTATATCATAATGAGCGGCATGACAGAGAGCGAAATCTCCGAGCGAATCTCAAGAGCGCTTATCAGTGTACCGGGAGCCGTGGGGTTGAACAATCATCAAGGCTCGAAGGTGACATCAGAAGTGAAGATAATTCAGAGATTTCTTGCCGTAATCCGTCCTTACGACTTATATTTTATTGACAGCGCGACCCATGCGTCAAGTGTCGGCTATGCAGAAGCGCTTAAGATGGGCGTTCCGGCGGCGAAAAGGGCGGTCTTTCTGGATAATTCGGATGATTTAATGACTGTTGAACAGAGGATTCATGAATTGAAAAATGAGGCTTTTAGAAAGGGTTCCGCTATCGGCATTGGCCACGTAAACGCTAAAACTATTTCGGCATTGAAAAAAGAAATTCCTTTAATAATCGAAGAAGGTTTTGATTTTGTCTATCCTTCACAGCTCATGAACTAACCAATTTCTTAGGAGTTTTAAATATGGCATTACTTGAGGTAAAGTTGGACCCGGTGGCGAAAATGAGAGACACCATAGACCGTTCCATAGACCCCGTTAAAGCAGCTGTCGCGGCTGAATTAGCCGGCGTGGACGCTGTGAGTATCAGGCTCACAGAGGAAAGAGAAGAAGAGCGATTGAGGGATCTAAATATCCTTCAGGAAGTGGTACATTCCCGATTAAATTTGGTCATAAGTTCCTCCAAACGCCTGGTTGACAAGGCGTTATCGATAAACTCCGCGATGGTAACTCTTGACGATGAATTGGGTTTGACCGACTCCAGGGTCGCTTCACATATGAAAGAAGCTATTTCTGTACTGAAAAACAACAAGAACCTCGCAGTGGCAATCAGAATAAATCCGGAAGTTTCGGATGCTAAGACCGCCTCCCGGTTAGGCGCCGATTATGTCGATCTGAATACCACAAGATTCGCCGGCACACAAAACTATCACGACAGGACATTAGAGCTTGAGCGGATAGCGTCAGTCGCGAGAGCTGCGTTCAAATTCGATCTCGGAGTTTCCGCCGGAGGTGGATTGACCTATCAAAACGCAGCTTACGTAGCGGAGATCGAACAGATTGACACGATATCAATCGGGGGCGCAATCATAAGCAGGGCGATGCTTATCGGATTGGAAAACGCCGTACGGGATATGATAGACCTCGTTAAATGAATTTCTGAATCGTTCCCTCCCGAAGGAAATTTTCTTATCAAAATAAACGTTTATCGAAACGGTGAGATCGAAAGCGTTCATGAAGTGAGCGCTGCTGTTGTAGGAGTATCAGGTGAACTCATCGCAGGGTACGGAGAACCTGAGATGTACACCTACATTCGTTCCGCCGCTAAGCCGTTTCAGATGCTGCCGGCGCTTCAGATCGGAATGCACACTGAATTCGGATTAAGCGATGAAGAGATTGCGGTTTGCTGTTCCTCGCATTCCGGAGAGGAGATGCACGTGAAAGCGGTAAAAAGCATACTCGATAAGACGGGTTTGGATTCTTCCCTGCTCGGCTGCGGAGTTCATCCTCCGCTTGGCAAGGAAGTGAGGCGGAAAATGAATAAAGAGGGATCAGCGCCGTCACTACTTCACAACAACTGCTCGGGAAAGCATTCAGCGATGCTTGCCACTGCTAAGATGAGGGATGAACCGCTTGATGACTATCTGAACCCTGCCCATCCGGTACAGCAAAGAATCCTCGAAGAAATCAAAAAATATTCGGAAGAAAATGAGATTCGCGTGGGGGTTGACGGTTGTTCGGCTCCCGTATTCTACCTCACTATTGAAAAAATGGCGCTGATGTACAGTAAACTTGCAGAGGCGGAGGAAGGGAGTCTGTTAAATGATATATGGGAAAAGATGACGTCGTATCCTCTAATGGTCGCCGGAACCGAACGCTTCGACACCGTGCTGATGACATCGGGAAAAGGGAGTATACTCTCGAAGATGGGTGCGGAAGGAGTTCAGTGCATGGCTATAAAAACGCCAGACGGACCGGTCGGGATAGCGCTCAAGGCGCATGACGGAAGCCGTAGGGCGGTCGCCCCTGCCGTCTTCTATATACTCGACAAGATGGGTGTAACCCCGGGAGGCGATTTCGATAACTTAAGAAGACCGGTGTTGAAAAATCATGTGGGAACTGATGTGGGCTGGATAGAAGTGAAGGATGATAAGTAGTTTTCGAAACTGTTTCAGGCTATCATCAGTTCGCTGCCCCTGTTTCCGGTGATTTCACGGGTGAAAAAATATTCGGGAGAAAAATCCGATCTGGTACGTATAAGTAGGAGCCTCTTTTGCTTGTATTTTTGAGAGGTGGTTGTTTATATTAAGTTTAATTCACCTAAGGAGCTCCCTATATATGTACGGTAAGATTAGAGTGGTTTTAATATATCTTCTGCTCCAGACGGCGGTTTACGCACAAAATATCCCCATTTCGGAGCAGCGAACCCTTATAAACAGGCCTACTGCCGGGTCATTGGAACGGGGAAGTTACGACATAGAATTGCGGATATACTCTCAGGGCGGGTTACTCGGCGGAGTGGCTGTGGGTCTTACCGACCGTATTACGTTCGGAGCGACTTACGGCGGCTTGAACATCATCGGCGAGGGCAAAGTAGAGTGGAACGCCAGACCGGAAGTCAATATAAAATACAGACTTTTCGAGGAGTCGTATTCCGGTCCGGCAATTTCCCTCGGCTACAGCGGTCAGGGTTTCGGGGCTTGGTCAGACTCACTGAATCGCTATCAGATTAAGTCGCCCGGAGTATATGCGGCGGCGAGCAAGAATTACTCGATGATGGGTAATCTCGGATTCCACGGGGGAGTCAATTTCAGTTTTGAGAACAAAGACGGTGATGAAGATATAAACATGTGGATCGGTTTTGATAAGAGTATAAACGAAGAAATTTCGATTCTTGGTGAATATGATTTTGCGTTGAACGACAACCGCGGTGAAACATTCGGTTCCGGGAACGGATATTTGAACGCGGCTCTAAGGTGGTCGTTCGTCGATGAATTGATCATAGAGTTTGACGTGAACAATATTCTTGGAAACAGGAAAGATACAGCCGCTGCAAGCAGAGAGATAAAGATCATATATTTGGAATTTTTCTAAGAGACAGGGGTGACCCGATATGCCGGACACGTGCATGACGGAGCAGGAGTCCGAGATGTAGGAGAAGATGCCGGTAGACAGGATGACGCGCGGGAGTTTTTAGCTAAATTGCAGGTTCAATTTCAAAATCCCTGTTAATTAACTCAGAAGCAATGAAGTTTTTTATCAATTCCCGAATTATCTTCTAATCGAAGGGGAATCCGCTAAATAACGCTTGAATTTGCTCCCAAATTTTAGTATATTCTATGCTCGGAATTAAATGGGACAGCGGTGGCAGGTAATAAGATAATTGTACGCGGAGCGAAGGAACACAACCTTCAGAACATAGATGTTGATATCCCAAGAGACAAATTTGTAGTTCTCACAGGCTTGTCCGGATCCGGCAAATCTTCGCTGGCTTTCGACACGATATATGCTGAAGGGCAGAGGCGCTACGTTGAATCCCTGTCGGCGTATGCCCGGCAATTCCTCGGTCTCATGGAGAAACCCGACGTTGAGTATATCGAAGGTCTGTCTCCGGCAATTTCCATCGAACAGAAGGGGACGTCGAAAAATCCGCGTTCTACTGTCGGAACGGTTACGGAAGTATATGATTATCTGCGCCTTCTTTTCGCGAGGGTCGGCACGCCGTATTGCTACAATTGCGGTAAACGCATAGAGCGGCAAACAGTACAGCAGATCGTAGATTCTATCCTGAATCTCCCGGAAGGTAAACGTATTCATGTCCTATCACCCTTGATCAGAGGGCGAAAAGGGGAATACCGTGAAGTCTTCGAGGACGTCAGAAAAAAGGGGTTTGTCCGCGTCAGAGTCGACGGCGAAGTGAGCGACGTTGACAATCCTCCGAAACTTATTAAAAACAAAAAACACACTATTGAGGTTGTCGTGGACAGGCTCGTGGTGAAGCCGAAGATCAAAGAGCGGTTGACGGATTCTGTGGAAACGGCTCTTAAGTTGAGTTCCGGGTTGATCTACATCGAAGAATTAGGCGGCAAGATACATCCGTACAGCGAGCATTTCGCATGTACCGATTGCGGAATATCCTATGAAGAGCTCACTCCGAGAATGTTCTCATTCAACAGCCCTTACGGCGCCTGTCATCACTGTCACGGTCTCGGAACTCAGATGGACATAGACCCGGATATGGTTGTTCCCGACCCGTCGAAATCGCTTGCTCAGGGCGCCATTGAACCGATCGGCGGTCAGCCGAGGGGTAATTGGTTTTCATCCGTGTTAAAGAGCGTAGCGGCAGAGTTTGGTTTCGATTTTGTAACCCCGTGGGTCAACCTCTCGGACGAGGCTAAAGACGTATTGCTGAATGGATCCGGAGACAAAGAGATAAGCGTAAAATACACTCACAGCGACGGGAAAGTTAAAGGAGAGTACCTGAGCAAATTTGAAGGCGTCATACCGAACTTAAAGAGGAGGTACTCTCAGACCGGATCATCGGGCATCAGGCAGTGGATTGAAAAATTCATGTCGATTAAATCATGCCCGGCATGTAAAGGCAGCAAGTTGAGGAAAGAAAGTCTCGCGGTCAGGATAGGAGACTCGAACATTCAGGATATTACCTCGATGTCCATTAAGGACGCACACTCTTTTATCTCTTCTCTGAGCCTTTCAAAATCGGAAAAAGAGATAGCCAAACAGATAATCAGCGAAGTAAAATCCCGGTTGAAATTTTTGGTTAACGTAGGCCTGGATTACCTTTCGCTCGACAGGCGTTCCAGCACTCTGTCCGGAGGAGAATCGCAGAGAATCAGGCTTGCGACGCAAATAGGGTCTCAGCTTGTCGGTGTTTTATATATTCTCGACGAACCCTCAATAGGTCTGCATCAGCGCGATAATCTGCGTTTGATCGAGGCGCTGACCAAACTTAAAAACTTGGGTAATACTGTCTTAGTGGTTGAACACGACAGAGAGATAATCGAAGCAGCAGACTGGATTGTGGATTTGGGTCCGGGCGCCGGGAAAAGCGGTGGAAACATAGTCGCGGCAGGAACGTTAGCTACACTGAAAAGGTCTAATAAGTCAATTACCGGGAAATATCTTTCAGGGAAATTGAAGATCGAGATTCCCAAAAAAAGGCGTAAAAGCAACGGGAAATTTCTCGAGTTAATAGAGGCGAGAGGTCATAATCTCAAGGGGATAGACATAACGATTCCTCTCAGCACGTTTACAGCGGTTACCGGTGTATCGGGTTCAGGGAAGAGCACGCTTATCAATGAAACTCTCTTTCCCGCATTACAAAGACATCTCTATTCGAATAAGGCAAAAGCGCTCGCTTACTCTTCCATTAAGGGGCTCAAATATATCGACAAGGTAGTTGATATCGACCAGTCACCCATAGGAAGAACTCCACGCTCAAACCCCGCAACCTATACAGGGACGTTCACGTATATCAGAGAACTCTTCAGCAATCTGCCGGAGTCAAAAATTGCAGGATATAAACCGGGCAGGTTCAGCTTCAATGTCAAAGGCGGCAGATGTGAGGCGTGCGAGGGTGACGGAATAAAGAAGATAGAGATGCACTTTCTCCCGGACGTATATGTAACATGTGAGACTTGCACAGGTAAGCGGTACAACCGGGAAACGCTTGAAATCAGATATAAGGGGATGAATATTTCTAATATCCTTGAGATGACGGTCGAAGAGTCTCTCTCCTTTTTCGATAAAGTTCCTCGAATAAAAAGGAGACTGCAAACTCTTTCCGACGTCGGATTAGGCTACATACATCTCGGTCAACAGGCGACAACGCTTTCCGGGGGAGAGGCTCAGCGGGTAAAGCTCGCATCCGAACTGAGTAAAATAGACACAGGTAATACACTTTACATTCTCGACGAACCTACAACAGGGCTGCATTTTGAGGATATAAAAATGCTGCTTTCCGTATTGAACCGCCTCGTTGATCTCGGAAATACCGTCCTGATAATAGAACATAACTTAGAAGTGATAAAAATGGCTGACTATGTGATCGATCTGGGACCGGAGGGGGGAGACGAAGGCGGAAGGGTTGTGGCTACCGGTACACCGGAAGAAGTGGCTAAGGTCAAGGGATCATATACGGGCAAATTTTTGAAAGAAATTCTTAACGGTGTGCAATAGAAAGTTCTTGGAAAGAGGCTTAAAAATGCTTATATTACAATAGCTTAAGGCAATTTTATTTTATGAATTCTCACCATCTTGACATAGATTCTCTTGAAGTTACCGCTAAGGAAATTAGGGGTGATATTTTACGTATGCTCGAAAAAGCCGGCTCGGGACATACAGCCGGTCCACTCGGAATGGCTGATATTTTTACCGCTTTATACTTTAATATTCTGAATCATGATCCGGATGATCCGGATTGGAATGAACGTGACAGGGTTGTTCTGTCAAACGGTCATATCTGCCCGGTACTTTATTCGACGTTAGCGAGAGCGGGTTATTTCGATATGGAAGAGCTCAAAACCCTAAGAATGATCGATTCACGGCTGCAAGGTCATCCGAGCAGACTTGATTTGCCCGGCATAGAAACAAGCGCGGCATCTCTCGGTCAGGGACTGAGTATAGCGGTGGGAATGGCATTAGCCGCCCGTCTCGATAAGGCAAAGCATCGGATATTCGCTCTTTTGAGTGACGGGGAGCTGGAAGAGGGCTCAAGCTGGGAAGCGATTAACGCTGCGGCGAAATGGCAGTTGGATAACCTCATCGCCATTGTGGACAGGAACAACATACAGATCGACGGACTCACCGAAGACATTTTCCCGTTAGAACCGCTGAGGGATAAATTTGAAGCGTTTAACTGGATGGTTTTTGAGATTAACGGGAATGAAATGAACCACATTCTCCAGGCAATCGATGCCGCAATAGAGATAAAGAAACAGCCCGTCTGCATAATAGCGCATACTACTCCGGGAAAAGGAGTATCGTTTCTCGAAGATAAGTATGAATGGCACGGTATAGCCCCGAACCGGTTAGAGATGATGGAGGCGCTGGCTGAATTGGGTCTCGAAGAGGTGGGTTATGACGGGGATTAATTCACAGATGAATTTGATCTCCGATTTGTTCAACGGGTATGAAGAAGCAGCCACGAGGTCGGGATTCGGGGAAGCAATGGTGGAGCTCGGAAACTCAAATGAAGACGTTGTGGCGCTCTGCGCCGACCTGTCGGGCAGCCTGAAATTAGGTGATTTTATAAAAAAATGGCCTGAACGGTTTTTCCAAAGCGGCGTTGCGGAGCAAAACATGGTTGGAATGGCTACCGGTTTGGCATTATCGGGGAAGATACCTTTTGCCACGAGTTTCGGCGTATTCATGCCGATGCGTACCATCGACCAGATAAGGATTTCTGTTTGTTATAACAAAGCAAACGTAAAACTCGCCGCATCCCATACCGGCATCACCGTCGGTCCCGACGGCGCGACTCATCAGGCGTTAGAAGATATAGCGATGATGAGGGTACTTCCCAATATGACCGTGTTAGCGCCTTCCGACCGTATCGAAACTAAAAAAGCTACGTTATATGCCGCTGAGACGATAGGACCTGTGTATATCAGGTTCGGAAGACAGAACGCGCCGGTGTACACAACGGAGGAAACCCCCTTTGAAGGCGGAAAAATTAATCTGTTAAAGGAAGGTGGCGACGTTGCCATAGTAGCATGCGGAAGGATGGTGTACGAATCACTTCTTGCCGCGAAGGAGCTCTCGGCTGATGGAATCGAGGCAAAAGTACTGAACTGCCATACAATCAAACCTATTGATTCGGATGCTCTGGTGTCAGCTGCCGGGGAATGCGGCGCGGTAGTAACAGCCGAGGAACACCAAAAGATCGGCGGCCTGGGGAGCGCGGTCGCGGAAGTGTTGTCGGTTTTAAAGCCGGTTCCGATGGAATTGGTGGGAGTCGATGACAGCTTCGGAGAATCCGGCGAATCGGATGAGCTGATGAGTAAATACGGACTGACGTCGGGCGATATCAAGAAAGCCGTAAAGAGGGTGTTGAAAAACAAGTGACTGACAAAGCAATTTCAAAAACGGAAATTTCCAAGCCGAGCGAGCTGAAGGAAGACCACGATATAGAAAAATCTTTGCGTCCGCAGTCATTTTCTGAATTTATCGGTCAGAAAAAAATTGTCAACAATATGAAATTATATATTACGGCTGCGCTCGGAAGAGATGAACCGCTTGATCACGTGTTACTGTTTGGTTCACCCGGATTAGGAAAAACAACAATCGCCAATATTATCGCTAAGGAACTCGGTGTGAACATTTCGATGACCTCCGGTCCGGCGCTCGAAAAGGCGGGAGATCTGGCGGGTATTCTGACCAAGTTGGGCGAGAAAGACGTACTATTTATAGATGAAATCCACAGGTTGAATGCCACGATAGAAGAATATCTATATTCGGCGATGGAAGATTATCAGATAGATATAGTGATAGATAAAGGACCGAATGCCAGAAGTGTCCAGTTGAAATTGTCGGGATTTACTCTTGTGGGAGCAACAACCCGCGCCGGCTTACTCACGTCTCCGCTGAGAGACAGGTTCGGCGTCGTCGAGCGGTTGGATTATTATACAACGGAAGAATTGAGAGACGTTATTATCAGGTCGGCAAGAATCCTTGATATCGAAATTGACGACGATGCAACATGGGAGATCGCAAAACGTTCGAGGGGTACTCCGCGAATAGCCAACCGGCTTCTCAGAAGGATCAGGGATTTTGCGCAGGTCGAAGCTCAGGGTGTCATAACGAAGGATGTATCCGAGAATGCGCTCGAGAAACTTGAAGTGGATGAGATCGGCCTGGACGATATGGATAAGAAAATAATCTTAACCATCATTGGAAAATTTTCCGGCGGTCCCGTCGGATTAAGCAGTCTTGCGGTAGCCGTGGGAGAAGAAAGAAACACCATCGAGGAAGTATATGAACCGTTTTTGATCAAAGAAGGCTTTATCCAACGCACGCAGAGGGGAAGAGAAGTTACTCTTCATGCGTATAAACATTTTGGAATGAAAGCAACGAAAAACACACAAGGAACAATTTTTACAGAGTAGGAGATAAAAAGATATGGGGATGAGATTAGCAGAATTTCAGTATAACTTACCGGAAAAATACGTGGCGCAAAAACCGCTGCCCCGAAGGGATAGATCGAAACTAATGGTCCTTCACAAGGATACGGGAAAAATTGAGCACCGAAAATTTTTCAATATAATAGATTACCTTGATAAGGACGATTGCCTCGTAATCAATAAAACAAAGGTCTTTCCGGCAAGAGTTCAGGCGATTAAACAGAAGACGAATGCACATGTGGAACTCTTTCTACTGAGAGAGCTCGAGAGCAACATGTGGGAAGTGCTTGTCAAACCGGCTCGCAAAGTCAGGATTGGGAATAAGCTCTCTATCACGAAAACTGTGTCATGCGACGTAATCGACAACACAATTTCCGGCGGGAGGGTTGTAAGGTTTTCCTGCAACGGGGATGACGTTTATAAGATTCTCGATAAAGTCGGCGCCGCACCTTTGCCGCCGTATATTAGACGAAAAGCGACTGCGGTGGATAAAAGACGGTATCAAACGGTTTACGCAAGCCATATCGGAGCCGTCGCTGCTCCGACAGCAGGATTGCATTTCACCAAACCGCTTCTCGAAAAAGCCAAGAAAAAAGGGGTAAATGTTATCCCGATTGTTCTTAACGTGGGGCTCGGGACGTTTAAACCGGTTCATGTAGAAGATTTGTCCCGTCATAGGATGGATTCGGAATATTTTGAAATATCGGTGGATGCCGCCACTATAGTAAATGATTCGATGGAGAAAGGTAAAAAAATAGTCGGCGTGGGAACGACTACTACCAGAGCATTGGAATCCGTATTCATAACGCAAAACAGGATCAATCCCGGAATGGGTTGGACTGATAAGTTCATTTATCCGCCTTATGATTTCAAAGTGGCTGATAAGCTGATCACCAATTTCCATATGCCCGGTTCGACACTCCTAATGCTTGTATCGGCGTTTGCGTCACGTGATCTGATTTTTCATGCATACGAAGTGGCAAAAAAGAATAAGTATCGCTTTTACAGTTACGGCGATGCTATGCTGATTCTTTAATTAGAAAAGATGGCCGTATCCGCTGTCATAGTCGCTGCGGGAAGTTCGAAACGCATGGATAACGGCGTGGATAAACTTAGGGTGCAGGTAAACGGTAAACCGCTGCTTGCATGGACTATCTCGAGATTCGAAGCAGCGGACAGCGTGGATGAGATCATAATCGTCGCACGGGAAGATTCTCTCGGTTTTGTAGAAGAACTGGTAAAGGGAGAGGGATTCGGAAAAATCAACTCTGTTGTCGCAGGAGGAACCCATCGTCAGAACTCCACAGAAAACGGATTAAGAGCACTGTCCCGGGAATCTGAATTGGTTCTAATTCATGACGGCGCAAGACCCTTGGTAGATCCTTCCGACATCGATTCCCTTACCGAAGATGTCTATAATCATGGCGCCTCTTTGCTTGCGACCAGGTGTAAAGACACTGTCAAAGAAGTGGAGAACGGAAAAATCGTGAAAACGATTAAACGGGACTCTTTATGGTTAGCCCAGACGCCGCAGGGATTCCGAAAAGATATATTAACGGAAGCTCTTGCGACAGCGGAAAGGGACGGATATATCGGAACTGATGAGGCGTCGCTTGTTGAACGCATGAACGTCGAAATTTCTATTGTTGAAGGCAGGAGCGATAACATAAAAGTTACGGTGCAGGAGGACCTCATATTAGTAGAACGTTACTTCCGGGATAATGCCGTAAATGTTTAGGATAGGCATCGGATATGACATCCATCCGCTCAATGAGGGTACGCCTTTGATATTGGGTGGAGTGAATATCCCCCACCCGCTCGGCTTACTTGGACATTCCGATGCGGACGTTATTTGTCATGCGATAGTGGACGCGCTTTTTGGAGCCGCAAACCTCGGCGATATCGGCGAACATTTTCCAGATACAGATGATGCTTACAAAAACATTTCATCTCTTGAACTACTCGGGAAGGCAACAGCTACTCTCGAAGATAAAGGATGGAGAGCGGTCAACGTCGATGTATCCGTCATTGCAGAGGAACCTAAATTAGCGCAGTATAAAAAAGAAATGATCGAAAAAATAAGCGGGGCTATGAACTCTGATTCTGGTACGGTTTCGATCAAGGCGACGACTAACGAAGGACTCGGAACGCTCGGCAGGGGTGAAGGGATTGCGGCTTATGCCGTTGCCCTATTGGAAAAGAAAGAATAAAATAAAGTGGAAGGA
Source organism: Candidatus Neomarinimicrobiota bacterium (assembly GCA_022567655.1). Taxonomy (NCBI): domain Bacteria; kingdom Pseudomonadati; phylum Fidelibacterota; species Fidelibacterota bacterium. The sequence continues at coordinate 4,227 of JADFGO010000014.1, read as the reverse complement.
ATATTAGATACGATAGGCGGGTTGAATCCCGCGTGGTTGTACGGTTCTCTTCTGATAGCTGCGTATGTTGAAAATATCGTTCCACCTGTTCCCGGCGACACTGTCGTGATATTCGGCGCATACCTTGTAGGGTTGGGGAAAATAGAATTTCTTCCAAGTCTTGCCATGACGACAATAGGGAGTTTAGCTGGGTTTATGACGTATTATGCGGTCGGGAGGTATTTCGGCAGGGAATATTTTGATAGGAAAAACTTTAAATGGTTCGGTGCGAAGAAAATCGATAAAATTGATAAATGGTTTGACAGGTGGGGATACTTTGTAGTAATGGGGAACCGGTTTCTTGCCGGGACGAGATCTGTTGTGTCCATATTTGCAGGCTTCGCCCGCCTTAATATTCTCAAGGTAACGATCCTTGCATTTATTTCCAGCTTGATATGGAACGGATTGCTGATAACCGCAGGTTATTATGCGGGAAAAAATTGGCAGTATGTAAAAGCGGTTGTGGGTAATTATAACATAATAATAACGATCTTTATTATTCTTGCGCTGACAGCGGGCGTTTTAATCGTTATGAAAAAGAACCGGCAGCCGGTTCCTTCGGAGGAATCTTAGCCTTGTCGGATGTTCGGGTCAGGTTCGCTCCAAGCCCCACAGGCGAGTTGCATGCGGGTAACATTCGCACGGCTTTGTTGAACTGGGTGTACGCGAAGCAGCAGAACGGAAAGCTGATACTTAGAATTGAGGATACCGATCAGGATAGATACGTTATCGGTTCGGAGAAAGGGTTTGCAGAAGATTTAAAATGGCTGGGTATCGAGTGGGACGAAGGTCCGGATATAGGCGGGGATTTCGGTCCATATCTCCAATCAGACAGAATCGAATATCACAGGGAATATGCGGAAAAACTGTTAGAGAACGGGTTTGCGTACAAATGCTACTGTAGTGAGGAGGAGTTGGAGATAACCCGCAAAGAGGCTTTGAGTAAAAGCCTTCAGCCGAGGTACAGCGGGAAGTGCCGCGAGCTTTCAGTCGCTGAAGAGAATGAAAAGAAATCCGCCGGCATTAAACCCGTGTTGCGATTTATGGTGCGGGAAGGCGAGCTGTCGTTCACAGACCAGATTAAGGGTGAAATATCGTGGAAGCTCTCCAACATAGGAGATTTTGTAATTATTCGATCTTCGGGGATGCCTTCATACAACTTTGCCGTAGTGATTGACGATGCGCTCATGAAAATAAGTCATGTGATAAGGGGTGAAGCGCATGTATCTAACACTCCAAAGCAATTGTTGCTATATGAAGCATTGAATCTTGAGCCTCCGAAATTTGCGCACACGGCGACGATTCTGAACAAAGAGAAAAAAACGCTCTCCAAAAGGAACGGCGCCTTGTCTATCAGACGTTATCGAGAAGAAGGATATATACCGGACGCCCTTATCAACTATCTGAGTCTGCTCTCATGGTCATCAAAGAGCGGGGACGATATACTGAACCTCGAAAGGATCATAAACGAATTTGATTTTGCAAGAATGACAACTTCATCGGCAGTATTCGATGATGATAAGCTCTTATGGATGAATGGCCAGTATATCCGTTCGTTAAGCGAGGAGAGGTTATTGGAGTTATCAATCCCGTATCTTAATTCAGCCGGTTATCCGACAAAGAACAGGGAGAGAACCATAATGGTGATAAACGCCGTTAAAGACAACCTGTCAACCCTCTCCGAACTGCCTGAATACGCATCTCTATTTTACGAAGACGAAGCTGTGCCTGCTGGAAAAGACGAGAGAAAAATATTGGAAAGCAAAGATTCGAGGAAGATTTTTAATAGTTTTATCGCAGCCTCAGGAAGTTATGACAACATGGGCACAGATGAATTCCGCGCGATTATGAAAGAGGTTCAGGAAGCGACGGGCAGTAGTGGTAAAAATCTGTGGATGCCTGTGAGAATTGCCCTAACGGGGCAAAGCCACGGACCCGAACTGCCAAGGTTGGTTGAATACTTTGGAAAAGATGAAGTTTTATCCCGAATGAAAAAGGCAAAAGGTACGGTTTGAATTCCGCAGAGCTAAAAGCGTACGCAAAAATTAACGTAGGGTTACGAATTACCGGACAAAGAGAAGACGGTTATCACACCTTAAAGACGCTGTTTCAAACTGTAAGCATGCACGACGTGGTGAAAATCGAATTGAAAAATGAACCGGGAGTTGAATTTGAGTCGAAGGGTGAGAAGGTACCGGATGGAGAAGAAAACCTTTGCGTAAGTGCCGCCCGGATATTTCTTGAATCGATAAGCCAAAGCGGAGGGGTAAGCATATTCCTTGATAAAAAGATACCGGTCGGCGCCGGACTGGGCGGCGGAAGCAGCGATGCCGCGTGCGTGATCCGCGGACTTAACGACCTGCTGAAAATCGGACTGACCGGCAGGGAAATGGAAAATATCGCTTCTGAAGTCGGGGCGGATGTGCCGTTTTTTATACAGGGTGGGTGCCGGTACGCCGAAGGCATAGGCGATCTATTATCTCCGGGTAATATACCCGAAGACTTAAGCGTCCTGCTTGCGGTTCCGGAGATAAGGATAGAAACGTCCTGGGCTTATAATTCGCTAAACCATTTAAGCTTGACAAGGGATTCGGAAGACGTTAATCTAGCTCGTTTCCCGCATAACGGGGAAGCGACGTTAAAGAATGGATTTAGAAACGATTTTGAAGAGTTGGTCTTCAGCAGGTACCCGGAGATCGGCAGATTGAAGGAGTTGATATCAAGATCGGGTGCAGTTTTTACATCGCTCTCGGGCAGCGGTTCGGCGGTTTACGGGTTTTTCGAATCACTGACCGAAGCGGAAAAGGGGAAAAGAGCGCTTGGCGGAAATCCGCGGAGTTGGGTCTTGAGATTAATTCCCGCTTACACATACTAAATATTTTGGGGTGTGGCCAAGCGGCAAGGCACAGGGCTTTGGTCCCTGGACCGGAGGTTCGAATCCTCCCACCCCAGCGAGATAAATAGGACAGAAATGGAAAGTAATCTTCAAATATTCAGCGGAAGGGCTAACAGAGCCTTAGCGGAGAAGATAGCGAAAAATCTCGGTCAGCCTCTCGGTGAGCTCGAAATCGTAGAGTTCAAAGACGGGGAAATGTTTGTGAAATTCGGCGAAAACATCCGCGGTCGTGACGTGTTCATCATTCAATCGACCAATCCTCCGGCGAAAAATTACATAGAGCTCTTTTTAATGATGGACGCCGCGAGGCGCGCATCGGCAAAACGGATAACAGCTGTTATCCCGTATTATGGTTACGCCCGGCAGGACAGGAAAAACACACCGAGAGTCGCTCTTTCCGCAAAGCTTTTCGCCAATATGATCAACGTGGCGGGAGCCGACAGGGTGATAGGAATGGACCTGCACTCGCCTCAAATTCAAGGATTTTTCGACGTACCGTTCGACCATCTGTACTCGTCGATTGTTCTGATTAAATATCTATCCAAGAAGGAATATATCAAGGACGCGGTAGTTATGGCGCCGGACATCGGCGGTATAAAGATGGCACGAGCGTTTGCGCGCCGTTTAGACCTTGATTTAGCCGTAGTGGACAAGCGGAGGGAGAAAGCAAATAAATCGGAAGTTGTGAACATTATTGGAGATATAGAGGGTAAGATAGTTCTGTTGTTGGACGATCTTGTAGATACGGCAGGAACGCTGATAAACGCTGCCGAAACATCTATCAAAAAGGGAGCGGAAGCGGTTTATACTTTGGCTACCCATCCGGTTCTTTCCGAAAACGCTCTGCAAAAAATAGATGAATCTTCGATAGAAAAACTCATAGTTACCGACACAATTCCGTTAAGGGAAGACCATTCATCTGAAAAGTTGGAAGTAGTATCCGTAGCTAATATTTTCAGCGAAGCAATCATCAGAATACACGAAGAGAGGTCTATCAGCAAACTTTTTGACGAACAGGATTATTGAATTGATTAGAGGAGCAAGATATGGCAAATGATTTACTTAACGTCAGGTCTCGGGAAGTAGTAAAAAAAAGCGTTTTAAGCAGCACGAGGCGCGAGGGTGGAATTCCCGGCGTGTACTATTCTTCGGGAGATGAGCCGGAACTACTTTTGATAGAGGAGCGGGAGCTGCTTGGAATAATCGCTTCGGGAAATGTGATAATAAATATGAAAATGGGCGATGCCGACGCCAAGAAAGTTGTAATAAAAGAGGTGCAGATTCATCCGGTA
>JADFGO010000013.1 GCA_022567655.1 Candidatus Neomarinimicrobiota bacterium | reverse complement strand
GGTCAAGCAAGATAAAAAATAGATCGGAAGAGAGTTCAATCAATCCACTGCCTCCCAAATTTTCAAACTCTATAACGTAGATGCACGCGGGGGTTGTCAGTGACATTGCGTACTCCGAATACGTTACCTGATCTATTGAATTCACCTTGATGTCGACCATCATTCGAAGAGTACTGGATAAATAAGTCGCAAACATTCTTCCGAATCGTTCATGAATCGTCCTAAGCGCGCGCATTTGATCTTTTGACACTCTATCGGGATGACGAAAATCGTAGACACTAACTATCTTTTGAGTCCCGGTGGACATAACGCCCGCATCCGAGATACTATCTCTGGTAAGCAGTGTATCAATTTCTTCTTGTGACAACAATTTGGTCATCTAATCTCTCCCCTTATTGAAGTACGTACTTCGTGAAGTAAATCTCTCGTACTTCTCCTTTATCTACCATTTTGTTCAGCAATCTCTTGATATCCATTTTGATCTTTCGTTTTGATATTATATTCGTTAGTTCTGCCACTGTATTACTTCAATGCTCAAATTAAGAGCTAAAAATCTCCTGCCATTGGTTCCGTAAGGATTAATTACTATATGCTCAACCTTAAAGATGCTAAATCGCTCGTCCGACCCAGTCTCAGAATTACCATCTGCTTGCACAGGAAGAGCTTCCGGTTTTTGCCCGGAGGGAGATTCTATGACTTCCTTTGACGCTTCGCTTTCAGCAGAAGAACCGTAAAATACAGGTAACACAATGGACTTGGTAAGATAATAAGCCAATAATCCGTTTAGAGCCAAACTCAGAAGCACGCCGACTCCGATAATAGCCATCTTTTTGGGATTTTTTCTGAGATTATCCAGAGCGGTTTCTTCACCATTTTCCAGAACATCCGTTATGACGCTTTCAGCTTCCACCCTAATAACTCCTCAAAGTATCTGCAAAACCTTTTTCCGTATTCTCCGGTTCGATGAATTTCAAGAGCATATCGATCTCTTTATCGGTATAGTTTTTCGGAGGATCGTGAAGCTTTATCATTATCTCTACCCGACGATTAATTGATCGATTGTAGGCTGAATCATTCGGGACACGCGGTTTGTATTGTGAATATGCCGCAGCATGAAACAACCCACTTTTTGCTTTGTCCAAGCTCGACAAAAAATTTAAAACCGAGATCGCTCTTGCAGCGGACAAATCCCAGTTTGATTCAAAATTCCCCCTTGCGAGGGGAAGGTCATCCGTATGACCCTCAACAATGACGTGGGAAGCGAAGCGGTTAATAAGGTAACCGATGCTCTCAAGGAGATCACTCGCTTCTATCGACAGTACTGCTTCTCCGGAACCGAATAGCAAGGTACTATTCAGATTAAACCGGATACCTTCTCCCGTCAACTCCATCTCTACCATTTTTTCGAGTTTGTTTTTTCTCAGAAATTCCCTGACTTCACCTGTAGATTTAAGGATCTCAGCTTTTGTGGGGATAGTCGATGTTATGTCGTGAGGAGCATACATCACTGATTGGGAGCCCTGGAATACCCCAAGCGCCTCTTTTAATGACCCCATTGCTGCGCGAAAATCGTCCATCTGAATTGCCGAGAATGATAGCAGAAGCACAAAAAAGGTGAGCAACAACGTCATCAAATCACTAAAAGTGACTATCCACAAAGGCGCCCCTCCCGATTCTGATTTTGCTTTCTTGGTCCAGTTTCCCATAAAATCTATTCTTTCTCGGCAACTGAGTCTAAAGCCATTTTTCTGAATTTTGGAGGTACAAAGGAGATCAATTTTTCTTCTATCATTCTCGGATTATCTCCTTGCTGGATAGAAAGAATACCTTCCAGAATCATTTCCATCTGCAGCATCTCCTGGGTAGAAAGAGTCTCGAGCTTCCCCGCTATCGGCAGAAACATGAGATTTGCCAACACAGCGCCGTAAAACGTCGTTACGAGAGCCACAGCCATACCGGTACCTATCTGAGTAGGGTCTTCCAAGGAACTTAACATCTGTATCAGACCGATAAGAGTTCCGATCATTCCGAGTGCCGGAGCGTATGCGCCCATCGCTTTGAAGATACTTGCACCGAGTGAATGCCGTTCTTCTATATTTGATAACTCCGCGCCTAAAACAGATTTTATCATTTCGGGCTCCGTTCCGTCCACAGCCAGCTGAATACCTTTTACCAGAAATTCCTCCTCCTCCGATTCCATCTCCGATTCGAGAGCAAGTATCCCTTCCCTGCGTGCCCTCTTGGCAAGCTCAACTATTCTTTCAAGTTTTATCTGGAAGACAGGCGCTTTATTAAAAAACGCTTTTCGAACGACTCCGAATAGGCTGAATACGTCCTTAAGAGGAAAATTCGTAAACGTTGCTGCTGCGGTTCCACCGATAACAATGATCAATGAGTTGACATCAAAAAAAGTGGCCGGCGATGTGCCTCGGATTACAGCTAAAAGTACGAGCGCTATACCCGAAAATATTCCGATCAGTGTGGCAATATCCATATGCCTGTAGTCTGCTCCTTCCTAGAGCAGGATGAGGGGCAGGTGTTAACCTGCCCCTGCGTTCACCCTAGGATTACTGTTTGAGTCTTACTACTTCCTCGAGAATCCTGTCACTCACCGTAGTCACCCGGGCGTTAGCCTGGAATCCACGCTGAGCGATGATCATCTTCGTAAATTCTTCCACCAGATCCACGTTTGAGAGCTCGAGAGCTCCTGAAGTTATCGTGGATTGAATCGTAGAGCCTGCTTCGCCTACAACGGCTTGTCCGGAGTTACCGGAGACATCGTAAAGGTTGTCTCCGACTCTCACCAGACCTGTCGGGTTGTTAAACGTGGCAAGCACCACCTGCGCTAATTTCTGAGCTACACCGTTGGTATAGACTCCCGAAATGACTCCGGTACTGTCCACAGTAATATGACTTAACTCACCCACCGTGTAACCGTTCTGTTCGTTAGCTATAGCATTCGGTGAACCGTCGAATTGAGATAATCCGTCAATCTCTCCAAACGTACCCGAATCGAATTTGATCTCAACTACATTCGCTCCGCTTTCGGGTAAGAACCTGAATGACGACGCTCCGTCGTCATATGTATAGGTTTTCAGATTACCCTCGCTGTCAAAGGTAACTTCGCCGGTATCTCCGCTTAACCTGTCCTCGCTAAGCCCCTCAATCGAAGCTTCCCATCTCCATTTGTTTACCTCTACAGGGTCCTTGATAAACTTGATTGATACAACATGGGGTTCACCTTTGGAGTCAAATACCGTGATTGATGCGCTCTGGGCAAAGTCAGTCGCGGATTGAGCCTCGAACCAATTTCCGGCACCATCATCGAATATTGCGTTAAAGTTGGCTCTTGGCGTTCCACCGCTGTCTTCTGCTGTGATCTTCAAGCCCGAAAGCTCATTTACCAGACCACCGTCTCCGTTTATGGCTATACTGCCATTGTCGGAGTCTATAGTGACGCCGTCGGAGCTCTTGATTCTGAAAATTGTCTCCAGCTCCTCCGCAAGTTCGCTGTAAGTCATTGACGATGTGACTGTTACCGTCCCTTCGGTAATCGCTGTCCCGCCTATTGACCCGTTTGCCTTGATCACATCTGTCGCTACCAATCCTAACGAAGTCCCTGTATCGTCCCTCAAATTGATTAATAGGTCTGTATCTGTTCCAACATGTGAAAACTCATCGGTCTGGCTTGTTGCCGAAGCTGCTAAAGTACCGTCAGCGGCGGCAAGCGCTTTATCCAGATTCAGATTCGTGCTTGTTATCGCAAGCGTAAGACTGCTCCCAGAATCATTGGTGAATTCGATCTCTCCAGTAGCCGCAACCATAGCAGCGCTTAAACTGCCGGAGAAGTCAGTGTTTATGTTGCTGATGAGATTTGCAAGCGTGTGAAACTCCGTACTCGTGGCAGTTCCCTCTACATAGGTATAGGTCTTTGTTGTCGTTCCATCTGTGACCGTTACCTGCGTGGAGTTGTTCGTCATTCCTGTAATGGAAGAATCTGCTGCTCCGTTTGCATAAAGGTTGTTCACGTCGCTTGTGCCGTCAGTCTCTATACCATAAACCGCTTCGCTTGTAAAGATCGTCCCTTTAGAGATACCTCCCGCATCAAGGTTACCGGCAAATCCTACAATCGAAGTAGCTTGAGCCGGTGTCTTTTGTCCGAACGGAAGAGTGATATCTGTGATCGATGTGCCCTCAGAGATTACGCCTTTGGCATTTGCTCTCTTTCCCTGAAGCAGGAAACCGGTGGAAGGACTGACTAATCTTCCCTGGGCGTCCAATTTGAAGTACCCTGCCCTCGTATAGAATCTCCTTGAGCCGTCTCTGACTACAAAGAATCCTTCTCCCTGAATCGCAAGATCGGTTTCCTGTCCTGTCGCCTCTAAATTACCTTGCGAAAACACCTGGTCGATACTTGCCACGGTCATACCCAAACCGATCTGGAGTGGGTTTTTTCCGCCGAGATCACTCGTGGGGGCTTGTGCACCCCTTATGAGCAGGGCTAAAGATTCCTTGAACGTTATCCTTGATGCCTTGAATCCAACCGTGTTTATGTTAGCGATGTTATTCGCGATTACGTCCATAAAAGCCTGGTGATTTCTTAATCCCGATACACCGGCAAATAAGCTCCTTATCATTTTCTTGACCTCCTTGACCCGCTGTGTGTTTTGATTCTATCATTCCTCAAAACTGAGCCTCCTCCGAAAAAAAGGTCCGGCTCCGTGCGGTTTTTGTTATTGTTTACTAATTTCATGCAACTATTGCTGAATCTATATTTGTGAATACTTTACCCGATTTCTCTTCGCTGTCGAGAGCTGTAATAACTGTCCTGTTGGCGACACTGACTATGAATGCTTTATTATTCAGTAAGACCAATGCGTCTCGCGCTCCTTTGGAATCAACAGCGTCCACTGCTTTTTGAAGTCTTATCATTTCTGCGGGTTCAAGCGATATTTGACGCTGTTCAAGTCTTTTCTGCGCGTGAGAAGAAAACCTTACGCTCATCTGATCGTTAAGTACATCCCTGAATGACTCCTTACCCTTTAATCTCCCTCGCTTTACATCCGGTGTTACAGGCTTCGGGGCGATTGATTCGGCTTTTCCGGATATACTCGCAGCACTGATTCTTGCTATCAGATCACTTTCTGACATCTAATTTCCTCTTGGTTCTGTAATCATAATTACGTCCGCTACGCCTATGTTTAAAGCGCCTACGATAAAGGTCGTTGCGTTATCTTGACTGAATTTCACACCGGTAATATGCCCTCCTATGTAGAATGCCACAGGTACCGGCACGCCGTTATTGCCATTGGCATCTATTGAAAAAGTATAAATACCATCTGCCATCTCGACCCCATTATTATTTTTACCATCCCATCTGAATATGCTCTCGCCGCCTGTCATCGCCCCCATATCAACCCTTCTCATGAGAGTATTATTCGAATCATAAATGCTCACGACGACATTTGCTGCGCTCTGGCTAAGATCAATGAACACATCGCTTGCTTCACCATTCTCATAGCTTATCTCATTTCCAATCGCTCTTACGTCCTTACCGACTATTGTGGTGGCGAGCGAATTACCTAACGACTGGCTCATATTGAAATCCAATTCGAGATTCCTGTCAAGTTTCTCATTTATGTTGAAGAGTTGTTCTACAGATGTGAACTGCGCTAATTGGCTGGCAAATTCATGCGATTTAAGTGGATTATTAGGATCCTGATTTCTTAATTGTACTAAAAGAAGCTTCATAAATGCGTCTCTTCCCATAGCATTTCTATCCCTACTATTGGATAATTGTGCTCCGCCTTGCAGCGCATTAAATGTAGATATTGTCTCGACCATACTCCTCTCCTTGTATTTCACAGACATAAAGGCAAGTTACGTGCCAAATCTCGAATCACTTGCGTTGATGATTGGTATCTCCGGGAAAGCTAATATTCGTAAGGTTTTTAAAGGTTTAATAATATGTGTCTAAATTACTTCTGGACAGTTCTGATAAAGTGGTGGAAGATTTTTCCGACCTAATAGGGGAACTTTTTCCTTATTTCTTAGAGAATTATACTAAGTATTCGACTGTGCTGTACGGGCTTGTCGCTCGAACCTGGTTTCGACCGAGTACTTCAAGAGGAACTTCCGTCTCCGGGGGTTGAGCTGAACCGGAATTCTTATCCTGCCGATCCTCCTTGAATCTTTCCCCATTCATAAGTGAACGCTGATGATGCCCCTCGTCTCTTCTTGCGGAAATATTCGCTTCTTCTAAATTCAACCCCTGTTGTGACAAATTTTCTTTTAACTCCGGAAGCGAATCCTGAAGAATTCGCATCACCTCTGCACTCTCAACATAAATTTTCGTATAAAGGGATTTTCCAGTTTGATGTATATCGATAGTAATGTTTCCTAACCCCTTTGGAGACAACCGTAACTGAATCTTATTCAATTCCTCATTTAACGCTTTTATTGAAAACTTCATCGGATCAGATTCGGGCAGATTCGTATGAGTAACCGAAACCCCGTTTTTTGTAAATGTAGTATTCAATTTGGGAAGTGAAAATTCTCGCACTTCTGATTCTACCGGCAGAGATGTAACGCTATTATTTTCAACGTTAATCAATATAGATTTTCCATCAGCTGAACCGGGCGATTCGTTCCGAGCTAAATAGCTGTTTCGGAGGACCTTCTGGTTTATTAGACTACTCTGTTTAAGACTAACTTTTCTTTTTAAACCTAATTTACTTAAAGGCTTTCCTTTTGTCCTGAACTTAGTGTTTAATCTTTTTCCTGTTGACTGAAAGTCACTCAATTGTTTGTTGATTGAGATCGCACTTAAGGATTCTAAAGAACTTATAGCGCTCTTCCTCACTCCCGGAATAAACAAAGCATTATCTTCCCTGAAGTTCGATAATGCATGACGCGGGTTATATAGTTTCTTATTCAGTATACTCATCGCCCTTTCTTCATCCCCATCATCAATTTGTACTCCCGGCGAAGAAACGGTTTTAACGGCTTTTTCTGAGACGGGAACAACATCCGGGACAGAAATTTTCGCCCCTTTGACGTCGCCCTCTGATTTTAACTTATGATTCGATATAGATGATTTACTCTGAGCCTGATTCTCATTTTCTTCGATGGGCGGACCATCTCCGATATCGGTTACCGGAGTACCACCGGGATTTCCTGTTTTCGGGGTCACTCCTTTATCTAAGTTAATTACGGGAGATAATTTTATCTTGGAAATCGATTTGGTGTGATTCCCCTGTAACGAAGTTTCAACTTTCCCGTTTTCAATGCGCGAAGAAGTATTTTCAGAAGAGTCCATAATAACCGTCCGATGCCCTCTATCTATTGCGGAGCTCTTTCCCGACTTTATCAGCGGGTTCACATCAACTACCTCTTCGTTCTTTTCGCCCGCTTTCATTCCCCCGGTGGCCGCTATTACTTGCTTCATCGAATCAATCGGCACAACAGAGCCCTCTTTGTTGCTCACTGCTTTTGATGCGCCGGCCGATAATTTTGTCTTCATCTTTAAATCGTTTACAATTTTTTGCTTATCATCTTTTTGTAAACCAACGATCAGTTCTTTCGCGGAATCTTTATTCAGGATAAGGCGCTTGCTATTGACTAAATTGCTCTTTCCTTTTGAAACCTTGATCGGTTCTGTGTTTTTCATCTGATTTGATGCAAAGTTCAGAGAATTTAATTTTGATCGAGTACCGTTCTGAGGCGAAATAATATCTGATTTTTGCGTGGATTTTATAACACCAACTTTCAGATTTTCCTGAGCGCTTATTTTTGCCTCTCCAATTATAATTTCAGAATTATCGGGACTTGTATTCGAAAACGGTAAGTTCAGAATGTTTTTTGCTTTACTTGGTGGATTCTCCAGGATGATACCCGATGAATTTACAGAATAGAGTTTATCGTCCGTATCGGTTAGCAGCGATTCAAATTCCTGTTCCCCTTTTTTATTTAAGGACGACTTTTTCACCCCCAACCCTTTTGAGCTTGTGGATAGGATATCCAATATTTTTAATATTTGAGCGCTCTGTTTCATCTTAAATCTGAGCTAATTTAGTGCTCATCTCTCTGCTTATTCTCGCTGCTTTTTGAGGTTTGAACGAGCTTAGTATCTTTGCGGCGTTTCTGTTTTTCATGTTCGCCAATAAGTTCACCACGAGATTGGTCTCCATCTTATCCAATATTTTTGCAGCTTCCGCCGGTCTCATAGAGGCATATATCTTTGCAAGATGCTGATAACCCTTCTTCGATCCTGACTTTTCCATCTTATCCGATGACGTTTCAAAGATTCCTGCAGCTTCCTGAATTGCGGCGCTGCCTACATTAAAGCCGGGTTTATATCTGGCTGCGATTAGTTTTGCCGTCTCTAATTTCAATTTTTCAAGTTTAGCTTTGGCTATTCTTGTTTCGTTTTCGGCTTGAAGTCTTGCCACGGAATCTACTTCCATTCTCTGCCGCAGTCTGCCTTTATATTCTATCTCCTTTAATTCATCCACTAAATCGGTTATGTCGACATTTTCCGCTAAGTCAAGGAATGTCGTGGCGGGATCGGCAACGTCGGGCTCTTTTACAGGCGGCTGAGTTACAGGAGGAGCGCTCTCCGCTATTGAGGCAACCTCCTCTAACGGCGGCGCATCGGGTTTCAATACTAATATCATTCCGGCGATCATTAAGCCAAGAACTACCAGGTACCCGGCTGATCCAAGCAAGATGAGTTTTATGGGCAAACCCTTTTTTGACTCAGGCTTTTTTATCTCTTCTTTCTCGGAAACTTTTATTTTCTCTTCAGGCAATATTTTCCTCTATAACGGTTTGAACCGGAAAAACTGACCCTCTATTTCGCACTGAAATATCGTCGTTTATAGTCTGTTCTGATTTAAGGTAATTCTTTTTGTACGCGTGCTTCTTTTTCTCTTTTAGATTCTCGATCGCTTTACGTTCCATATTAGCAGTTGCTAACTCTTTCTTGATCTCTTCCATTTTTTTATCAGCACTTTGAATGTCGAGCAGCTGAGCCGATTCATTTGATGTCAATCGTTCTTTGTAAGCTAAAGTGCGCTTCAATTCTATGCTTGATAAATTTCCGAGGCGTTGAGTTATGATCGATTGAATCGTATCCCTATATCGACTCCTGATAGCTTCGAGAGCGTCTCTCAACTTTTGAATTTCATTTTCTATTTTGGTTACTTCTTTCAATTTCACTCTCTCTTGAATCATCTTCGCCTGTAGCACTTTTTCAAGTCTGAACCTGAACTTCTTCACTTATATTTTCCGTTTTTAATTCAATAGGTCGCAATATCTGTGCCAACGATTTCAAATCAGATTCCAGGTCGGATTTTTCATCGATTTTTTGAATCATAAATGCTGTGAGATTATCGATCACATCCATTGCGCGGTCTATCTTTGGATCGTTGCCCTTTGTATAAGCTCCAATATTAATTAAATCCTCCGCTTCTTCATAATATGCCAGGTTACTCCTGACGTCATCCGCTAATAACTTATGGTCATCGGATGAAATGTCTTTCATCAGCCTGCTCATGCTTTGTAATATGTCGATGGCGGGAAATCTGTTTTTAAGAGCCAATTTCCTTGATAACACTATATGTCCGTCAAGGTATGATCGAACAGCGTCTGCCACCGGATCGTCCATCTCATCCCCTTCAACTAATACAGTATAAAAGCCCGTGATGCTTCCTTCAGAATTGCAGCCGGCTCTTTCAACTATCTTAGGCAGCATGGAGAAAACAGACGGGGTATAGCCTTTTGTAGTTGGGAGTTCCCCTACCGCCAATCCTATTTCACGCTGCGCAGTCGCTGTTCTGCTGAGTGAATCTACTAATAACATTACGTCGAGTCTTTCGTCCCTGAAGTATTCCGCTATCGTATTGGCCGTTAAAATAGCTTTTATCTTTAAAAGTGCGGCTTCGTCCGAGGTTACAGTAACTACAACAGAACGCTTCAGCCCCTCCGACCCCAGATCATTTTCGATAAACTCTTTTACTTCCCGTCCTCTCTCGCCTATCAATGCGATAACGTTCACATCAGCACTCGTATTTCTTGCTATCATCCCCAGGATCACGCTCTTACCTACGCCACTTCCTGCAAATATCCCTGTTCGCTGACCTTTTCCGCAGGCATTAAAAACGTCTATACTCCTTACGCCGGTATATAATTGTTCCGTGATTCGCTTTCTGTCCAAGGGATTTGGCGGAGAATTATGAACAGGTCTCATCTCTTCCACATGGAGTGGGCCTAAGCCGTCGATTGGCTCACCCATTCCGTTTAAAATTCTGCCTAACAATGATCTGCCGACAGGTATAACAAACTTTTCAGATTCTCCCACCACACGGTCACCGAGTTTGATGTCATTTATTCTACCTAACGACATTAAAATCAAAAATTTATTTCTGAACCCGATTACCTCGACTTTCCCTTTATTTATACCGTCTTCTGAAACTATATTGCATATCTCACCTACAAAAGCTTTCGGTCCTTTCGATTCAATGATTAACCCTACAACGTTGGTTACAATTCCGCTAAAATTTTGAGACTGAATCGTATCAAGATTATCTAAGTACTTATCCAGTATCGCTGTCATCGATAGAAGCCGGTTCTTTGTTTTTCGGTTTAACGAGTTCAGAATAGATTTTTTCCAGCTGAGTATCGATCCGGGCGTCGACCAGCCCCCAATCAGATTCTATTTTACACCCCCCTCTCTCAATTTCTTCATCGCCGGAAATTTTGACATTCGAACTCTCTGAGGATAACTGCGAGTCCATACTTTTAATAAATTCGTAATCGTCCGGATTAACCCTGATGAATAAATTTATACTATCCCGCACTGTTTTCAGCGCATTTTGAACTATAGTAAGTGTGAAGTCATCTTCTTCAACAAACTTCTTCTGAAGAATTTTCTCAGCGATCTTGATGGACATGCGCAATACAAACTTCTCGGTTTCCTCGAAGAAACTCAGTGTACCCGCCTTAAATGTTAACACCATTTCATTAAATTCATTCATTTGATCCTTTAACTCAGAGAATCCGGCATCTTTGCCCTCTTTAAATCCACCATCCTTCGCTGAATCAACCATCTGTTGAATTTGTTCTTTGACTTCAGACCAGAGCTTCCACATGTAGCCGCCCTCGGCTATAACAGAATCCATCTCCTCTATTGGATCGGTGAATTCCCCTTTGTCGGATCTGGCTCGTCTCGACAGCCGCCGGACGCTATCCTTCGTAGCCGTCGACTTAATGATGGTGCTATACAACTAATTCTTCACCCTTTGAAGCCATTAGTATCACGATCTCTCCTTCATCCTCAAGCATCCGAATCGATTCGACAATTCTCTGTTGTGCCTCTTCGACTTCCCTGAGTCTTACCGGACCGAGATAGTCCATCTCCTCAATCACCATTTGAGAAGCTCTCTCGGACATGTTGGAAAGAATTTTTTCCTTCACCTCATCGCTGACAGCTTTGAGGGCGAGTGAGAGTTCTTTGCTGTCGATTTCTTTCAACACTCTTTGTATCGACCTATCGTCTAATATCAGAATATCCTCGAAGACGAACATCAAATTCTTTATCTCTGTGGCTAGCTCCGGATCGAATTTGCTTAACCCTTCAAGGATATTTTTCTCGACAGACCTGCCAACCATATTCAATATCTCGGCTGTAGCCTTAACCCCGCCCAGCTTATGACCTCCCTGGCCAAAATCAATCCGGGATTCAAGTATTTTTTCGATCTCCGTGACCATATCCTGCGGTACTGTATCCATTGTAGCAAACCTATGCACAACGTCTTTCCTCAGTTCCGCCGGCAGGTCAGCTAATATACTTGATGCCTGTTCTATTTCGATCTGTGTGAGTACGAGAGCTATCGTTTGAGGGTGTTCTTTTTGAATAAATGCCAACAACTGGTTTGAATCAACGTCCTTCAGGATATTAAATCCTTTGACTTCTAAAGATCTCTGGACCTTCTTAAGAACTTCTTTCGCCTTTTCTTTATCAAGTGCCTTTTCGAGAATTCTTTTTGCGTATTTTGGCCCACCGGCGGCGATGTAATTCTGTGCCAAGACCATGTTATAAAATTCTTCAGTTACGTTGGAGATTACGTTAGCCTGAATGTTGTTTAGAATAGATATCTCTTTCGTGAGCAATTCTATTTCAGAATCGCTCAGATTTTTAAATATGTGTGAAGAAGCTTCTTCACCCATAGCAACTAAGAGTATAGCTGCCTTTCTCAAGCCCGAAAGGTTGAGCGCCGATGTACCTGAATTAGAAATTCCGGGCAATTATCAATCCTCCATAAGCCAACTTCTCAGTAAACTGGTGGCTTCTGAAGATTTTTCTTTTGAATATCTCTCAATCTGATTATGTATTTTCGTCCGCTCCATAGCTTCGGGCAGCACCGATTCCCCTAATTTCGGTAGGTCGGATTCATTGGGCAGAGCTATCGTACCAACGTTCGCTGCACTCAAAGAAGCGTAATTAGACTGACCGGATGAAGTCATTCTTATTGGACCCGCTTTTTTGGACATCGAACGCAGTATGAAAAGAGCTGCCAAAGCGACTAATACCATGCCGGCGTTTTTTGCGAGATTCATGTAATCGAGTTGGAAACCATCGTCCTCTGATGTTTCAAGATTTGCGAGCAATCCTGAATTTTCAAATTGCATACCGATAACTTCGATTTTATCACCTCTCTCCTCATCAAATCCTACGGCGGTCTTCACTATATTCGTCAGATTGGTGATTTCTTTCGGGGTGCGAGGTTCATACTTTATCACTGGTTTCTCTCCGCCATCGGGATCATCGTATTCGACATATTTGCCGTTAACGAGTACGGCAATAGTCATCCTTTTTATTCCTCCTCCGGAATTCATCACAGTTTCGACGGTTCTATTTATTTCATACTTTGTCGTACTCGTCTCTTTACTCGATTGAGATGTATCGGTTGCGGTTGACGCCGTAGTCGTGAACTGTTCGCTTCTGATCACCTGCCCGTCCGGATCGTACGATTCGCTTGTCTTCTGGATGCTCTCGAAATCAAGCTCGACATTCACTCTGACTATGGAATTATTGACTCCTACTACGCTTTCTAACATCGCTTGTGATTTTTTCATCAGCTCTGTCTCCACAGCCATCTGGATTTCCAATTGATTTCCCGTACTCGCTAATAGTTCACCCGATTCTTCACCTTTTGAAAGCACGTTGCCGTGTGAGTCCACTATCGTTATTTGATCAGACCGCAACCCCTCAACGCTGCTGGCGATAAGTCGCGCTACTCCTTTAATTTGACTTTGCGACAGGCTATTGGAACGCGCTAAGGTCAATATCACCGCAGCCGAAGGGGATTGTTTGTCTTCTTTGAACAACTTTTCTTCGGGTATAACAATATGAACTCTCGCATTTTTTATTTCGGTCATATGAATCAGAGTACGGGCTAATTCACCTTCAAGAGCTCTTCTGTAATTTATTTTTTGGACAAAATTTGACATCCCTAAATTTGACTGATCGAATATTTCGTATCCTACGAGACCTGACTCGGGGAACCCTTGTTGAGCAAAGTCGATCCTTAATTCCTGAACCATTTTGGTAGGAACAAGAATCCTGGTTCCGCCCTGGTCGATCTTATAGCTGATATCATTCTCTTTTAATTTGTTTACAATGGAGCCTACATCGCTTGCTGCCATTTCATAGAATAGAACCTCATACTCCGTTTGACCAGCCCACCACGCCACAAGCACAAGGGCTGTTATGGTCAGGATCGTTATCATCAGCAATTCCGCTTTTTGACGAGCGGTCATCTGCCAGAAGACACCCGAAAGACCGGAAAATATGTTTCCGAATTGTTCAGCCAAAATTCATTCTCCTATAAATTAAAAACGCATTCGCATTATTTCTTGATATGTTTCCATAAGCTTATTTCTAAACTCCAACAATATCTGAAAGCTCAGCCCAGCCTTTTCTACGGCTATCATGGCATCATGCAGATCTTCGACTTCTCCGCTCACAACGCCGATTATTTTTTCTCCGGCGGCTTTTTGTGCCGCATTCACCTCTCCGAGAAAGCTGCTAAATGAAATTCCGCTGCCGGTTTTTTGATCATGACTTATCTTTGCAGGAAGCTTTATTCCCGGTATTACGTGTCTTATTTGATCTATTGATTTCATCGAATGCGTAAATCAAATCTTGATGTTTACAAGCATGCCTCTTGGCAGATCACTGATTTTTTCTTCATTATTATCAATCAAGCTTTTGACTTTCAGTAACGCATCGGAGCCGAATAGTTTTTTTATGGAACTCTGCTCATCGGCGCTTAATAATTCCCTTAAAATGCTGTTACTTGAAGTTGGATCACTGCTGGCCGATTTAGTGTGAAGAGGACTGTTTTTTTTCGCAGGATTTTCTTCCGGGCTTTCCGGACTCTCCGAAGTTTGATCCGGCTTATAAAGCGAAATTGCGTTCGAGCTTAGTTTTAAATATTGTGCTGCAATAGGATTAATTTTCATTGTATAACAGTTCTCCTAAATTTCCAGGGATTGCGATATCATCTCTTTAGCTGTATTAAATACCGTCAGATTCGCTTCAAATGCTCTCGACGACATAATCATGTTTACCATTTCTTCGATAATATTAATATTTGGATAACTCACCATTCCCTCTTCGTCTGCGTCCGGATGATCGGGCTCATATATCAGTTTCGGGGATTCGTTAATCCTTTGAATGCTCAGAACTTCAACGCCTGAAAACTCTTTGCCGAAGTTTGATCCTAATTCGCTAATGAGAAGACTGCTAAAGTCCGAGGCATTCTTTTTTTCCTTAAGTATTACAGTTTGCCTCTTGTAGTAAGACCCGCCTTCAACCCTGGTTGTGTGAATATTTGCGACGTTCGAGGATATTGCATCTATCCTTGCCCTTTGAGCGGTCATACCGCTTGCACTGATACCGAGAGCTCCGAATATTCCGCTTAACCTCGGCATAACTACCTTACCCTTCCTGTTATACTTGATTTGAGACTGGCAAGCTGCCTTCTCATCATATTCACCGCAAACTTGTAATACAAATGGTTTCTTGCCAAATCAGCCATTTCCTCATTTATATTTACATTGTTGGGTGCGCCGGCATCGGGTTTTTTGCTGGACTCGACTATCTTAAAATCAACTACAGCCGCGTTTTCCATGTCATCAAAATCTCCGGCTTCCGTCATTGATCCCTCTCGATGCATCTGTAATAGAGATTGTAAACTTTCCTCGAAATCTACTGATTTTTTCCGGTAGCCGTTCGTAGATACGTTCGCAATGTTCTGTGCGATAACCCGGTGCCTGACAGCTCCTAAATCAAGGATTTTTTTTAGAATGGGTATTAGTGTCTTATTACCGATAATATCGTTAATCATTCAAGTCTCCATTCCATCGAAATCAATGATTACAATTAGTATGCCACAAATATCTGTGCATAACCAAGAGTTTCTATCTGGTTGATATTTAATTGTTTAAGAGATTTGTGGATCTCTCTTTTTGAACAGAATCTAATTCATCGAGTAGGAAAAATTTGCCTTGTACAGGGGAAAAACTTCCCCAAAGACTTGATTATTTTAGAGAACGCCTTCTTTTCTGTACCGATTAATCTTATTACGCAGCGTCCGGGCGGTAATGCCCAGTTCCTTTGCCGTCTTGGATCTATTCCCGTTGTTGAAGTTTAGTGAGTTTAAGATCAGTTCTCTTTCCGCTCCTTCGATAGTGCCGGTAGTAAAAGAATTCTGTGTGCGTTTCTTCTCCCTTACTCGACCGTCGAGCGCTTCAAGCACATCCTCAGGCGATAACTCATCATTTTTGGACAGGACAACCGCTCGTTCCAGCTTATTCTCCAACTCCCTGACATTACCCGGGAAGTCCATTGATAGTAGTGTCTTGATAGAATCTTCCGAAAGACGCAGTTCGGGTTTGCCATATTTACTCGCCACTCTTCTGACAAAATAATGTGCTAACAGGGGTATGTCCTCCTTCCTTTCACTTAATGACGGCAGAAATATCGGGACGACATTCAACCTATAAAATAAGTCTTCCCTGAAGTTACCATCATTGATCTCATCCTCGATATTTCGATTAGTAGTGGCTATGACCCTCACTTTTACCTTTTTGAAATTTTCGTCGCCCACACGCTGGATTTCACCTGTTTGAAGCACACGAAGCAACTTTGCCTGGAGCGCCAATTCCATTTCACTTATTTCATCCAATAAAATGGTACCCCCGTTTGCAAGTTCGAACATTCCTTTTCTGTCTTTCACGGCTCCGGTAAATGCACCTCTTACGTGCCCAAAGAGTTCACTTTCCATAAGACCGGCAGGCAATGCCGCGCAATTTACTCTTACGTATGGTTTATCTTTTAATTTACTTCTTTCTTGCAGTGCGTTGGCCACCATCTCTTTTCCGGTTCCCGTCGGCCCCTGAATAAAGACAGTAACGTCTGTATGGGCTATGTGGTCTATAGTATTAAAAATCTCCTTCATAGCGTCGCTTCGCCCGAGCATATCACCGTAATGGTTGTCACCTGTATTAAATGAATTAATCGTCTTGTCCTGATACGACTTAAAGTAATTGTTAGTCAATTCCGAGATTTTTTTTATGGTAAACGGCTTTGTAATGAAGTCGAATGCGCCAAATTTAATTGACTCCACCGCTTCTTCGATAGTCCCGTAACCGCTCATTACTATTACTCCCACAGGCGGTGATTCCATTTTTATTTTCTTTAAAAGATCCAATCCGGTCATCTCTGGCATTTTAAGGTCTGTAATAACCAAATCTACCGATTTTTTCTTGAGTATCTCTAATGCCTCGCTGCCGCGGGAAGCCACTTGAACTTGATAATTTTTTATATTTAATGCTTTTGTAAGGTAATGACCGATTTTTGGTTCATCATCTACTACCAAAATTTCTCTTTTTCTCATTAATTCTCATGTCTCTGTTTCTTTATTGTTGGTTGATTTATAAATGAGGAGTATTCATGTACCAGCTGATGATATAAGCGCATTACATCATCGGCGTCCTCAGGATACGAGGTGGAGCTTACATTTATCACCATCTCTTTTGATACGGATTCCGACAATATTGATTGGAAATCATAGCTCATACTGTTCGCGACAAGCTCAGTTTCAATTTTACTTCTTCCGTATAATGATGTTAAGAATGCGTCTATACCTATCTGCATCAGATCATCGTTTTCATTAATTTTTTCCTGGATCAAAGAACCTAAAGTTTCCATACCCTTTAAAAATGTCTCACCCGATAAACGGGAATCGGAGTTTAAAATTACTCTGAAAAAAACGAATGCTACTGACCCACCATACGCATCAACGATTTGCGTTGACTTCTTCATTCGTTTTTTCAATCGAACCAGAGTACCCTGTCTATAAGAGGGTATGCGGTTTTCTTCTTCGATAATTCTTAGTTGCGGACCGAGTTGGTTTGCGAGAACTCTTAATAGCTTCTGTTTTTCGGTAGAAAGGGGTCCCTCACTCGAATCGGTAACTACGCAAATAAATCCTGCTAACCGCGAACTGACATTCATTGGAATCAGCCAAACCTTACTGTTATCGGTTACGTTCCTATCATAAGAGCTATGATTGAGCATCGAGAGATCGTCTATTTCGGCAATTCCTTTACCTTTAATCAGTGTCATTAACTTCTCGTCGTTTGTGTCTATTGACAAATCCGGAAAGGTCTTCTCAAAATCACCGACTCCCCTTGCAGGTGTGTAAATGTTGGATCCATTAGAATTCAAGAGAATCCCTGCGGAATTTATTCCTATTCCGATGCTGAGTGTATCTTTCGCAAAACTCAAGACAGCATCACGGCTCGATGAATTTACGACGATGTCATTGATGTCATACAAGGTAGACAACTCTTTTAAATGTTTTTCACGTTCTATAGAGAGTTGTTTGATTTCATTTATTAACCTTCTTCTTTCGAACGCCAGCTCTATCGTATGGATAAGCTCCTCGTACTTAAAAGGCTTCAGTATGAAATCATAAACATTCTGTTTTAACGATTGTATTGCCAAATCCATCGTCCCGTAACCGGTGATTATTATTACGTCACTCTCATAACGCTCCTTGTTCACCTTGCGGGCAATATCAAGACCTGAGACTCGGGGCATCTTAAAATCCGTGACGATAACATCAAAATGCTCTTCATCGAGCCTTTTGATAAATTTTTCAGAATCCGTTTCCCCTTCAACCTCAATCCCGCTGCTTTTCAAAAGATCGACGAGGCTGGATACGACTTCTACTTCATCATCAATTATTATTACTCGTTCAGTGTTATTTTCTGTGCTCAACCGTTATAGCCCCTTCTTCGAGCTTGAAAACCGATCCCAATAGCTCTTGTTGCACAAGATATTCCTCCGTATCAATGTTAATGATCACACCCGGAAATACCTTTGACACGATCTCAATTTTCTTTTCGACGTCCTTGTTCAGCGAATTGGCAAGTAGTCCGACCTTCTCCTCTTTCATTCTTTCCAATTCAGCTCTGATTTCTTCGTTGGCATGAATTAATAGTTCCTTACCGGATTTCTTATCTCTCGGGAGTTTTTCTACCCGCTCTTCCAACAACTCGATAAACTGTATTTGTCTTTCATTTGTCTTCATTTTTTGAGATAATTCTTTCAGCTGCTTATCTAATTCTAATACTCTCTGTAGCGCTGCACCGTCAAGGTTCCTTCCGATCTTAAGCTGTGTCGGTATCCTCTTTGTAGATCCGGCAACTTTCGCTCTTATGCTTTCTTTTGAACTGATCTTCCCTCCCCTGATAGTTCCTTCGCTGTCGAGTACTCTGATACAGCCCTCAGCATTTAATTCACTATTCAAAATATATCTCCCGGCTATTACGTTATTCCCTACAGTGATATTTGCGTCTTGAATAAATCCCGTCTCCAGATCTTTTGCTGCGATGATCTTGGATTTGTTCTTACCTAATATCCCGTGTAATACTCTGATACTGCCTTTTCGCGAAATCAGCCTCGCAGATTCAGCGCAGCCCGTAATCTCTATATCACCATCCGCTTCAACTATGAAACCCGGTCTCACGTCGCCGTTGATTTTTATATTTCCAAGAAAGTCTATATTCCCCGTATCGTAACCTACATCTCCGTCTACGGTGAATGTATCCTCAACATGCACCAAATCATTTTCTGTGGATATAATCCCGCTCTTCGCTGCAGTTAACGATAAACCGTCCGCTGATTTCAGTGTATTTCTGCCTGAAGGAAGAGGAATATCTTCGGGTTGAAATTCGATTTTTCCCCCGGTGAGAGTTCTTCCGGGCGAACCTTTACTTGCCGGAAGTTTCTGGGCAATCAGCTCTCCTTTTCTAATTTGGATTTTCCCTGAAGAGTGCGTCTTTCCTATTGTATTACTTGGGAAATACTGTGAATCGCCTTCTGATAAAAGATCAAATTCATACAAAATTTTTGCGTCAAAACCATTTTTAGGCGGTGATCCTTCGGCTATCAAAATATGATTGGATGATTCTTCGTTATTGATATAATGTTCGACAACGCTATCCATTAAACCGCCAGTCACTCCAAGCTTTCCGGCAAGAGCGTACACAACGTCTAACGAAGGAGTTCCCTCATTAAGTTCCGGGTCATATGTCATGTATAATCGCATTTCGTCAACGGATAATAAGAGGGTAAGCCCTCCCTCATTTACTGTTTTCTCTATTTCCTCTTTATCTATCTGATTTAAAACTTTCATGTTATGGCCGTTCTCTAAATTAATTTTTTTGCTTATTTTATATTAGGTGCATACACATTCGAGTCAAACTGTTTGCAATTACTATGCCAGTATTCTTCAATTGATGTCAGTCCCATTGTGAATTAAATTTAACTAATTCTCAGGGAGGTTTAATTTGCTCTCGCTCAGTGAGTTTTGAACATCCTTAATAATTCTTTCTCTCTTACATAGACCGGAAATTATCCTGCAAGATAGTAAAAGGTGATTTTTACCGATACGAATATTTCGACATATGATTATCATAATGGCGGAATACTGCCATATAATTAGAAGCGTTTATAAACCCGGAGCAGATTACCTCTCGATAATATCTTCTTCTCATTTTAGAATCAAATTGGGAATTCTCGGATCATTGTGAAAGTTGTTTTAAAAGCTGTTGACTTATTGAAACTAATAATTTATAATCGTTCTTAATAAACGATTCTAAATTGAGGAACAGATTTGAGTCCTGAGAGCGAGAAATTCGATGCACGACAAAAAGCCCTTGAGGCGCACCTGGAAAAATTCAATGAACTTCAAAATCAGGGTAAATTTAAAGAGGCAATGGAGCAATATGCTAAGACAATCGAGTATGCTCGCGAGTCAATAAATCTATCGTTAAAAGTCCTTGATAAATCCGTTTCGAAAATCGTATCTTTGGATTCGGAAAAGAAAGCTCGAATTAAAGAAATCTCGGATAAAACCTCCGTTCAGTTGAACGAACGTGACATTTTGAAAGACCTTCTGAAAGACAGTACCTTTTTCAGTTCTCAGAATTAAAAATTATATTTGACACCTAACTTATCGGATTGTGGCGGCATGCGTTCGTATGCTAATTCCACATGTGCGGGATTGGTTTAGTATAGCCGGGCATTACTCTTGCCCCGCAGACCCCTTATTAAGATAAAACCGGAGCGTGCTGCGCGGGATTTTCAGCAGCTTTGCCGCTTTACTTTTATTTCCGTTCGTTAGTTCAAGTACTTTGGAAATCACTTCTTTACGAGCTTCCCAGAGAGGATTTTCATTGTTAAGAAGGTCGAGGTTTATGTCCATTTTTATGATGTCGAACTCTTTGCTTGAAATCTGAGTATCTACGTCTTCAAAGGTTATATAATTGCTGCTACTGATTATTATAGCCCTTTCGACAAGGTTTTTTAACTCCCTGACGTTGCCATCCCACGGGAGCGCCCGAAGATACGCTTTAACCCTCTCCTTAAAACCCTTGATATGATTGTTATACTTTCTGTTAAAATATTCAAGAAAATATTCTGCAAGCGGTAAAATCTCATCTTTCCGATCCGCTAACGGAGGGATATTCAAGTGAACGACGTTCAGCCGATAGAAGAGATCTTTTCTGAATTTTTTTTCCTTTACCCGTGCCGCAAGGTTCGCATTAGTTGAAGCCATTATTCTGACATCCGAATATTGAAGCTCGGCGCTGCCCAATTGATAATATTCTTTTGTTTCCAGAAATCTTAGAAATTTTGTTTGTAGTTCGGTAGGAAGCTCTCCCACTTCATCGAGAAGCAGTGTTCCGCCTTCCGCCTGCCCGACGAATCCGACTTTACCTTTTAGTCTCGCACCGGTAAATGCTCCGGATTCATAGCCGAATAATTCGCTCTCAATTAAATCTTTCGGCAGTGTCGCACAATTAATTGCTACAAACGGCTTATCTTTCCTGCTCGATTGGTTGTGAATATATCTTGCTAAGAGCTCTTTTCCCGTACCGCTTTGTCCCTGGATGAGGATCGTGGAATTTCCTCCTTTGGCTGCTTTACGCGCTAATTTGATCGTAGGTTCGAACGCCTCACCATAAAAAAATTGCTCTCTCCTTCTCCCGATGGAGATAGTGATTTTCTGTAATTTTTGCTTACCGTCTTGAGGTATATCCTTATACGTTGCCCTGTTGACAATATCGACAATTGTCTTTTTATCACTCGGCTTTTCTATGAACTGGTAAGCTCCTTTTTTCATAGCTTCGACTGCAGACCTGACATCCCCATGACCCGTAACGACTATTACAACTACGTGGGGAGCGATTTCCCTCACTTTCTCAAGGACGTCGAAACCGCTTTCTTTACCTAAAAACAGGTCCAGCAATATTACGTCCGTTTTCGATAGCAGGTCATTTTTGAATACCTTTGCACCGCTGTCTACAGTTCTAACCTCGTATCCTTCTTTCGTTAAGATTCTTGCCAAAGACTTCCTCACCAGTGGTTCATCATCCACGATAAGGAGTGAAGGCTTTAATTCAGAATCCGTCTTTTTGGTCTTCACGTTAACCATACCCGGATTTAATCCCCAAGGTCTTTTTGTTTCTGAATAGGTTCATCTATTTTCCCATATTTAGTACCCTGAATAATAAGGTACAGGTTTTCACGGAATATAAAATCAGATGTGTTCGTTTAAACATTTTTACGCGCCGCAACGGAAAAATAAATTGTTAGCGAGCCCCGTTTTGGTGCTTATTGAGCACATCCTTGTCTCCTCCCATGACTTCATTCTGTGTCCCCAAGGGGATTTGAACCCCTGTTGCAGGGTCGAAAACCCTGAGTCCTAAACCTGGCTAGACGATGGGGACTTTTCTCTGCGCTGGGAAATGTACTAAGCTTCATGTGATATTGCAAATAATTTTTTTGCCGCATCTTTCGTAGAACAACCTATTTAATCAGAATTAAATTTACATTGCGGGACTAACCGGAAAGAGCAAAGAATATTTGATTTATATCGTTATCCAGCCTATATTTTTCCCAGATGCTGGGGTAGCTCAGATGGATAGAGCGCCTGACTGTGGATCAGGAGGTCGCGGGTTCGATTCCCGCCTCCAGTACTGATTACGATAGATAGCCGTAATCAAGTTTGGTGTATATTGGGTGCAGAATAAGTCTGATTCCATTTGCTTTTAGAACTTCACTCGCAAGGATACCATATAGAAATTGACAAAAAAACCAATCAAACCTAAACCTCGTACCGTCAAAGGATTTAAAGACTCGCTCTGGGGTGAGTCTTTCAACCGTAGAATGATGCTGGAGCGAATTCAAGCCGTTTACGAACTTTACGGCTTCCAACAGATAGAGACTCCGGCGCTTGAATATGTGGACGTGTTAGGAAAGTTTCTACCCGACGGTGACACACCGGAGGAAGGCATTTTTGCCTTTGAATCTGAGGATGAATGGGTGGCGCTGCGGTACGATCTAACCGCTCCTCTTTCAAGAGTCATCGCCCAATACCAGAACCTTCCGACACCTTTCAGAAGATATCAGATAGGAAAAGTATGGAG
This sequence comes from Candidatus Neomarinimicrobiota bacterium, assembly GCA_022567655.1. Classification (NCBI taxonomy): domain Bacteria; kingdom Pseudomonadati; phylum Fidelibacterota; species Fidelibacterota bacterium. The sequence continues at coordinate 10,989 of JADFGO010000013.1, read as the reverse complement.
ACTTGAAAAACCGGGAGCGGGAAGATTCAGGGAGTTTACTCAGTTCGACATTGACACGGTCGGCACTACCTCAATCCTGGCTGATTGTGAAGTTTGTGCTGCCCTGGTTGATGCTTTCGAAGCGCTCGGGATCGAGAAAAAGGATTTTGAAGTAAAAATAAGTAACCGCAAAATAGTGAATGGCGTGTTAGAATCCGCCGGTATTGAAGTGAGAAACAACGACGGTTCGCTTTCGGACCTTGCTCAAAACGTATTAAGAAGTATTGATAAACTGGACAGGTTGGGTATTAACGGCGTAACTCAACTTCTTACTTCCGGCAGGAAGGACAAATCGGGTGCTTTTATCAAAGGGGCTGAATTATCCGATCGGGAGGTTGATGTCATCGTTCAGTTTCTCGAGGTTCCTCGAAATTCGAGGAGTGAGGTTCTCGATGCGTTATCTGAATTTATGAAAGAGAGCCCCGAAGGTCATACAGGATTAGAGGAGCTCCGTGAGATGGACTCATACCTGAACGATATGGGATATGACGAGGACACTATCTTGTTTGCTCCGACAGTTGTAAGAGGCATGGCATATTATACCGGACCGGTATTCGAGGCTAATTTGACATTCGAAATCAAAGATGAGAAAAACCGTAAAAGAGAATTCGGCAGCGTTGCCGGGGGAGGAAGGTACGACGATCTTATAGAACGGTTTACCGGACAAAAAACTCCAGCTACCGGTATTTCCATCGGCGTGGATAGACTTCTTGCTGCGCTATCAACCATAAAACAGAATAAAGACACTCTGATTAACGCACCCGTTGTCGTAACCGTTATGGATAGCGATAAGATCAGTGACTATATAAAAATTACATCCGAATTACGCTCTTCCGGAATTTCAGCTGAGACATATCTCGGCAGTGGAGGTTTCAACAAACAGATGAAATACGCCGATAAAAGAGGAGCGGCCGTAGCGGTCATCGTCGGATCTGATGAGTTTGCCAAAGATCAGGTTACAGTCAAAGACCTCATGCTCGGCAAGGAATTGTCCGAGAGTTTTCAGGAGCGCAAAGAGTGGCTCGCAGAACAACCTTCACAAGTGACTGTCCCCCGTTCAGACCTGATAAAAACAGTCAGTCAGATTCTTGCGAGATATCAGAGTGAGTGAAAACGGGGGGAAATTCATTGATATAATGGGTGAGAAAGTGGCTTATCCCATCATTCTAAGCCATCTTCCCGAGCATAGATTAACAATAAATCAACTTATAGCGGTCGCATGCGGGAATTCGAATAATAATTTCGCAACGGTTGAAATAGACCCCCTCAGCATTGCAAGATGTGAACGCAGCGCGGAATATATAAGCGACGCCGTTCATATTGCTGCAAAATTGTCCAAAAGTTTGGGCGATGATGACGAGATCGATTATCGCCAGCTGATTTACGGTGTAAATACCGGCTTCGGCAACAATAAGGATAAGCCGATCAAGAGTTATGCCGATGCATGCCGTCTTTCAGTGAATTTGATTTACAGTCATTTAACTGCCGTTGGTGATCCGCTTCCAGTAGAAATAGTTCGAGCGGCAATACTGATACGGCTGAGAGCGTTTGCGGAAGGACGCTCTGGAGTCAGGCCGGAAATTCTATTCTTGCTGAGGGATATGCTGAATAACTGTGTTCATCCGCTGATACCGTCGCAGGGAAGTCTCGGTTCCTCAGGCGACCTTTGTCAATTAGCCCACCTCGCGGTAGTGATGATCGGAGGGGGCAAAGCGTGGCACGAGCCTGATTTTCTATCAAACGGCGAAAAAGATTCTCCCCCCGTCAGTGGAAATGAAGCCCTCAGCTCGGCGGGTCTCCAGATTCCACCCGTGCCGGAACCGATAAAAAACTCGGGTGAGGTCAATATCCATCTCGCACCAAAAGAAGGATTGGCTCTTACCAATGGGGCAACAATTTCCGCAGCGATAACCGCTATTTCTATATTCGATTCTTCGGTCGTGCTTAAAACTGCTAACATTATCGGTTCACTCTCGCTTCAATCGTTAGGGGGATTCAGCAGGGCGTTCGATGAAAAAGTTCACAGAGCAAGACCTTACCGCGGACAAATTTCCGTTGCAAAAGATATAAACAGGTATATAAAAGACTCAAATCTTATTGACAGAGCGGCAGAAGGTCATCATCAGCAAGACGAATATTCAATACGAGCGATACCTCAAGTACACGGCGCTGTGCATGACGCACTTTCACATACGCACGAGCAGATAGAGATAGAGATAAATTCTGCAACTGATAATCCTCTCATCTTCATCGAAGATGAGGACAGCCCGGACAGTGTCGATGACAGCTCTTCCATCAGCGAATGGAAGACTTATTCCGCCGCTAATTTTCACGGCGAACCGGTAGGGTTCGCGGCGGATTACCTTAAAATAGCTATAGCAGAATTGGGCGGCATATCCGAAAGGCGTATGCAGCTCCTTCTTGACCCCAAAAACAACAGGGGGATGCCGGCGAATCTGTCGTCAGGAACAGATGGACTCGATTCCGGAATGATGCTTTATCAGTACATGGCTGCAAGCCTCGTTGCGGAAAATAAAATATTATGTCACCCTTCGTCCGTTGACAGCATCCCTACCTCAGCAAATATCGAAGACCACAATGCAATGTCAACGACAGCGGCGCGTCATTTGAGAATGGTTGTAGAAAACGTTACAAAAGTCCTGGCTGCGGAACTTCTCGTATCACTCCAGGCGCTCGATTTGAGGATAAGAGGAGATTTTCCGCTAACCGCCCACAATGGCAGAAAGCTCGACGGAGAGTATAAGCTGAACAGTGTAGCGGCCGGCGTGCTCGAATTGGTTCGTAACGGCACCGATAATCTTCAGAGCATTCCGTTTATAAATACCGATGCAGATTTTTACGAACATCCTCCTAACGAATCAATAGAAAGAGCCGCGCAATTAATTCACTGGGGCAAAGTCGTTCTTGAGGCTGAAAGACAGTAGGAACTTAGTCAATTCGAGAAAATTTTTCTCTTAACTGAGTAATCAATCTCTGGTTTAATTGATCCCTAACTTCACGGAATACGCCTAAAACTTCCTCCTCACTTCCGATTGCATCCGCGGGGTCCCTAAATCCCATATGGATTACCTCTGCCTGTGATGGAAACAGGGGACAGCTCTCACGCGCTTCGTCGCACAGCGTAATAATAAGATCGAATTCTTTATTTAGATATTCGTCTACATTGCTGGCAGATTGACCGAAAATATCAATTCCTACCTCCGCCATAACGCTAATTGCTCTGTTATCTATCTCCTTCGGCTCGGTTCCGGCGGAATAAACGTCAACAAAACGACTCAGTTTTGACTTTACCCACCCTTCAGCCATCTGGCTTCTACACGAATTACCCGTGCACAAAAGTAATAGTTTTATCTTTTTCATATTATTCGACAGATTATTGTTATGAAAAGATAATTAAACAGATCGATTAAAAGTATATTCTTCTTACCTGAAGAATCGAATCATTGATTAATCGTTCCGGTCGGACTATATCAAAACGGGATAAATATTTATCCTAAGAATTCAAAACTTTTGTCAATACAGCTTCTAATTCGTCCATCTTGAAAGGTTTAGGCAGGGAACCATTGAATTTCCCGCTTTCGATTTCGTCCATTATTGAGTCCGTCAAATGCCCGCTTGCTATTATGACTTTTACATTCTTATCAAATTTTCTGATTTGCTCAACTGTTTCAATACCACCCATACCTTCGGCTACTGTCAGATCAACTATTACAATATCGAATGGGTCATCACTCTTGAAAGCATTCCTGTAAGCTTCAACAGCTTCTTCTCCGTTACTCGCGAGTTCGACCTCATAGCCGAAATGATTTAACATCCGATTAAGGAGTTGTCTTAATGCGGCTTCATCATCCATCACCAGAATCTTACAGGTATATTCCATCAGCTAAACCAGCTTTCTATTTATCCCTTTAACTAATCTTATCGGTAGATTTAGCCGGCAACTGAAATATGAGTATTTATCTCTTTACAGTGTGTCTCTCATTCCCCGCCTTATTCTTATCATTATGAACTCCAACTCTTTATTCATATTTTTAACTCATGATACAAAACCATTCAAATATTCCTTCTAAGCTGCGGGCAGATTTATATCTTCTCGGGATTACCGTCATCTGGGGTTCTTCCTTCATCGCCGTGAAAGTCGCCTTAGACTTTAGTTCACCGTTATTATTTCTGACGTTCCGGTTCTTTTTAGCCTCGATAATACTTTTTATCCTGTTTAGAAAAGTAATTCTCAAGTTAGATAAGGATACCCTTCGTGCGGGAATTATCATGGGTTTTCTATTGGGCGTTGGATTCGGAGCCCAGACTTACGGACTCGATTATACAACTGCTTCGAAATCTGCTTTTGTAACCGGAACGTTCGTTGTTATGGTCCCGTTCTTTTCCATGATATTCGAAAAAATCATACCGCGGAAATTACTCTGGGTTGGTGTATTCCTTGCTATAATCGGATTATATTTTCTAACGTCTCCTGAAGGAAACAGCTTTAACTACGGCGATCGGTTCACGGCTGTCGGTGCGGTAGCCTTCGCCGCACATACGGTGGCGTTGCAGATTTACAGTAAGCGGTATAATTTTATTCAGCTAACATTCCTTCAAGTATTCGTTACCGGACTGATAGGGCTCATTACCACAATTCTATTTGAAACACCCCGCTTTGAAATCAACGTAACCCTGTTATCGATTATCATCGGCACTGCGCTTTTTCCTACTGTGTTAAATTTTTACATAATTACAAAATACCAGCGATATACTTCATCGACAAGAGCGGCAATTATATATTCATTCGAACCGGTCGCAGCCGCGCTCATAGCATACATAATCCTTGGAGAGGTTTTAGGAATTCGTGGAATTATCGGAGGCGCACTGATATTCGGGGGCATGATAATATCAGAATTGAAAAAGAAGCAGGATTAAAAACTGTGCAAACACTTCCGGTTTGTCAGCATTCGCTTTTTGTCAGCTTTTTAACTCTTTCTTCAGCAGATAACTTTTCCATAAAACATAGATCGCCGGTATCAGAAGTAGCGTCAGAACTGTCGAGGATATCATTCCCCCCACCATCGGAGCAGCTATCCTCCTCATAGCCTGCGCTCCCGTTCCGTGACCCCACATGATCGGAAGCAATCCGGCTATTATCGCCGACACCGTCATTATCTTCGGTCTTAATCTGAGCGCAGCTCCTTCATACACGCACTCCTTGATGTCCTCTAACGTTTTTATCTTTCCTTCTTCCTTCCATTTTTTATAAGAGAGGTCCAGATAGATGAACATGATGACTCCGGTTTCCGCCGCCACACCGGCAAGCGCAATAAAGCCGACCCATATTGCCACGCTGAACTCGTACCCCAAGAAATAGATGAGCCATATGCCCCCTATAGGAGCAAGAAAAATCACCAAAAGCATCACAAGACTGGCTTCGATAACATTTTTAAAATTGAAATACAGTAACAGGAATATTATTACTAAAGTCAGCGGTATGAGTAAGCGAAGCTTTTCGTTTGCAGCCTGCATATACTCGTATTGTCCGCTCCACACAAGGCTGTACCCTTCCGGCAGATTTATTTCCCTGCTTAAGATCTCTTTTGCGTTTTTTACATAAGTCCCGATATCAATTCCAGCCAGGTCCACGTAAACATACGCGGTTCTTCTCGCGTTTTCACTTTTTATGACAGGAGGGCCTTTCTTGATTGAAATGTTTGCAACCTGTTTTATCGGTATTTGCGCCCCTGTGGGAGTTGGTATCAAAATCCGCTCCAATTTCTGGAAATCGTCTCGCAATTCCCTTCCATACCTGACGTTTACAGGATATCTTGCCAGACCCTCGACCGTATAAGTTACGTTCATTCCTCCGACGGCGGTCATGATTACGTCCTGAATATCACCGACTGTGAGGCCGTAGCGCGCTGCTTCCTTCCTGTCGATATTATAATCAAGAAAATTACCTCCTACTACCCTCTCGGCATAGACACTTAATGTACCCGGTATATCCCTGACAACTCCTTCGATCTCTTGTCCGATGCGGTTCAAAACTTCGAGGTCTTCACCCATTATCTTGATACCGACAGGTGTTTTAATACCTGTGCTAAGCATGTCTATTCTCGTCTTAATCGGCATCGTCCAGGCGTTGGTCAAACCCGGAAATTGAATTGCATTATTCATCTCTTCAATGAGTGACTCGGTAGTTACTCCTTCCCTCCATTCATCTTCGGGTTTGAGAGTGATTATAGTCTCTATCATGGAGAGCGGGGCGGGGTCTGTGGCTGTTTCAGCTCTGCCTACCTTGCCGAAAACAGTTTCTACCTCAGGAAACGAGGCGATTATCTTGTCCGTTTGCTGAAGAATCTCTTTCGCCTTGGATATTGAAATTCCCGGAAGTGTCGTCGGCATGTACAGCAGATCACCCTCGTTTAACGGAGGCATAAATTCCGAACCCAATTTGCTGAAAGGAAGGTAGGTTACAACAACAAGCAAAAGAGATATTGCAATTGTAGCTTTTCTGTATTTTAGTACGGTGCGTATTAGAGGGCGGTACAAAAAAAGTAAAAACCGGTTTACAGGGTTTTTATGTTCGGACATGATCTTCCCTCTTATGAGGTAACCCATGAGAACCGGTACTATCGTAATTGAAAGTATTGCTGCCGCTGCCATCGCATACGTCTTTGTGAATGCGAGCGGTTTGAACAGCCTTCCCGATTGTCCGGTGAGAGTGAACACGGGTATAAAGGAGACCGTTATTATCAGCAGTGAATAAAAAAGAGGCGGACCTACTTCCTTCGAGGCGTCGATAACCAATTGCCATCTGTTTTTTCCCGGATCATGCTCGATGTGTTTATGAACGTTCTCTATCATAACTATCGCCGCATCGATCATTGCTCCGATAGCTATGGCGATTCCACCCAGCGACATTATGTTGGCATTCAATCCTTGCTGATTCATGACGATAAACGCCATCAATATCCCTACCGGCAGTGTAAATATCGCTACAAAAGCGCTTCTGATATGCAGGAGAAACACAAGGCACACGATTGCGACTACGATAGTTTCTTCTATCAGCTTTTCCTTAAGAAATTTTATCGCGTTCAGTATCAAACCCGATCTGTCATATACGGTTTTTATGGTTACTCCTTCGGGGAGTCCGCTTTTGAGATCTTCTAATTTTTGTTTGACCCTTTCGATTGTCGCCAAAGCGTTTTCGCCGAATCTCATAATAACGATACCGCCGACAACTTCTCCCTCTCCGTTGAGTTCGGCGATCCCTCTCCTCATCTCGGGACCTATATGCACATCCGCAACGTTACTGATCAATATCGGAATCCCGTTTTCACTTACGCTGAGCGGAATATTTTTTATATCTTCGATTCCCTTGATATAACCCAATCCGCGTACCATGAATTCCGTCTCCCCCATTTCGATCACACGCCCGCCAACGTCATTATTACTTCGCTTAATCACTTCTCTTACTTTGTTCAACGGAATATTGTATGCTAAAAGTTTGTTCGGGTCCACTTCTACCTGATACTGCTTTACGTAGCCTCCTATGCTCGCCACTTCGGATACACCCTCGACACTGACAAGTTCGTAGCGCAAAAACCAATCCTGTATCGAACGCAGCTCTTGAAGATTGTGCCGGTCACTCTGAAGCACGTATTGGTACACCCAGCCGACTCCTGTCGCATCGGGGCCGAGACTTGGGGTCACTCCCAACGGCAGGCCTTTCGAAACAACGTTAAGCTGCTCAAGCACCCTGCTCCTCGCCCAGTACAAATCGGTGCCATCCTCAAATATTATATAGACGAATGAGAGCCCGAAAAAGGAATAGCCCCTCACCGACTTGGCGAACGGAACTGAGAGCATGGCAGTGGTCAGAGGGTAAGTGACCTGTTCTTCCACTACCTGCGGCGCCTGACCGGGGTAATTTGTAAAAACGATCACCTGAACGTCACTCAAATCTGGAATAGCGTCAAGCGGAGTATTATAAACGCTGTAACTTCCGATCAGTATCATTAATAGAGTAGCAAGGATTACTATGAATCGGTTATTAACCGAGTATTCAATTACTTTTTCGATCATTTCGCTTTGTGCCCTGTCTTAATATCCACGTACTTGAGTGTAACATACGCTTTACGAAGATTTGAAATCAGATATATTCACAACTTACAACAAACTTCCTCAGTGATGACAATATCTTTAAACTGTTGTACCATACATTTCCCTGAAACGACCACCCGTTTTGCTCACTTGATTTCTCCCGTGATTATGTATAAATTCCGGCGATTTTATTATGTACGTTATTTTTCAATTCAATAAGGAAATGATAGCATTAAACAGGTCAATGATTTGAACCGGAAAACCATTCTCTATGTTGAGGACGATGCACGGCAGCGAATCAGTTTCGCTCGAAAGCTCAGGCAAAACGGTTTCAAAGTGGTTGTGGCGTCTTCGGGAAAGACGGGACTCGAAAAATTCCTGAAGAATCCAACCTACGTTATTTTATGCGACCTCAATATGCCGGAGATAAACGGTATAGAAGTTCTCGCTGAAGTCAAAAAAGTGAATCCCGACGTTATCTGCATTGTAACTTCAGCACACGGGTCTATAGACAGTGCATTGGAAGCAATAAAAATGGGCGCCTACGATTTTATCACCAAACCTTTGCATGTCGAAAAATTCAAAACTTCTCTTAACAGAGCGTTTGAGCTAAAGAAATTGGAAAAAGAGGTTCAATCCTATTCTTACATGCTCAAAAATACAATAAAAGAGAGAACTGAGAAACTCAAATACGCAAACAGGCAGCTCTCGGCATTGAACAAATTGTCCAGCCGCCTATCGAGATTCCATGATGAAGAAAAGCTTCTCGATAACGTACCTCACTTCCTGACACGCAGTCTCGACTTTGACAGATCACTACTCATCCTCGAACAGGACGGAAAATTCGTTTTACGCTCCTTCAAGCTGCTTCATGACAGCAAAAAACTGAATAATACTTTTAAGAGATATATCCGTGACGGCAACTTTCCCGTAATCCCTCCTATGATAGAGTGTTTCAAAAAGAATAAGACCATATTTATACTGAATCCAAAAAAGTTTGATTACTGGAATAAAAGCGACTTGTGGAAATTAAAAGGAACATTACCTATTTCATTCGTTCTGACACCGATTCGCATTAAGAACGAACCCATCGGAGTACTCTCGGGGAACATTCAGTATCATGCGAGAGAACTGGACGATCAGGATATTGAGAGATTTGAGACATTTGCAAACATGGTAGGATTAACCTTAGCTAATATCCGATCTTTTCAAAACCTCGAAATTAGAGTCAGAGAAAGGACAGCAGACCTGAAAAACGCAAATACGATGCTTAATTCCAAGGCAAAACAACTTGAGAAAACGACCATGAACTTAGCCGAAGGAAACATCCAGCTGCTGTCAATTCAGGAGATGCTGGAATCAAAAAACGAAGAAATGAAAGATATTCTATCCGATCTTTCTCGAAGCAAAGATGAACTTCAGGCGCTGTTGGACAGTTCAGTCTCCGGGATTATCATGGTAAATCCACAAAATAAAATTGTAGCAGCAAATCCGACTATTAATAAATTATTCGGCGTTGATATCGATAAATTGATCAATAAAAGCTTCGATTCATTCAGTAGCGCTATAAAGTCAAATTTCGAACATCCGATTCATTACACCAAGCAGGTTAAAAAGCTTAAGGAATTAAAGCGTCCGACGAGAGAATCTCACGACCATGCTGCTATTTTTAAAAATGCGCTCAAAACCGTAAAGCCCGCTGAAAGATATATCTCCATATATTCCGCACCGGTTACGGACAGAGATAACAAGATTTTCGGGCGAGTCTGGGCATTTACCGACGTTACTTTGGAAAAAGAGTCCGATGAACAAATCCATGCGATCATTGAAGTCTCTCCGATTCCGTACGTGATCAGCAAGGTTCATGACGGGAAAATCCTGTTCGTCAACAAACCTCTCGCCGATCTTCTCGGCTATTCCGTCAAAGATCTAATCGGAAGGAAAACTCCTGATTTTTATTATAAGAAATCTGATCGTGAGATAGTTCTGAGAGCGCTCAAGAAAGACGGATACCTCAATAATTTTGAAACACAGATATTAAGAGTGGAAGGCGAACCTATCTGGATGATATTTTCACTGGTCATAACTACGATTGCAGGAGAAAAGGTGACCATTGGAGCTTTGTACGATGTCACAAAATTAAAAAATGCTCTCGAAGGTCTTGAATTGGCTAATGAAAATATTAAGAACGCTCAAACTCAGCTGGTACAATCGGAAAAAATGGCTTCTCTCGGAATGCTTGTTGCTGGAGTCGCGCATGAAATAAACAATCCCATCGGCGCTCTCCAAAGCATGCATGATACTTCGGTCCGGGCTATAAATAAGTTAAAATTGTTGTTAAGAGACAAAAAGAAGGACCTTTCCGCGAAATTAAAGGAGATTGATAAAACTCTCAGCGTAATAGATAAGGCAAATGAAGTAATAAAATTAGGAGCCGACAGAGTCAGTTTGATCGTAAAACAGCTAAAGAGTTTTGCCCGCCTGGACGAGGCTGAACTTCAAAAAGCGGATATTCATGAGGGAATTGAACAAGCTCTGATGTTAAGCCTTTATGAGATGAAAAATCGGATTAAAGTGATAAAAGAATTTGGTAAACTTCCCCCTATAAACAGCTACCCTGCGAAACTAAATCAGGTTTATCTTAATATGATCATAAACGCTGTTCAATCTATGCCATTAAAGGGCACCCTGCGAATAAAAACTAAACTCAAACAAAAAAAAATCCATATCGAATTTACCGATTCCGGAGTCGGTATTCCGGAAGCTGATTTGAATAAAATATTTGATCCCGGTTATACGACTAAAGGCGTGGGTGTGGGGACCGGATTGGGGCTGTCA
>JADFGO010000012.1 GCA_022567655.1 Candidatus Neomarinimicrobiota bacterium | reverse complement strand
TTCGATTACTTTGTCGTTGATAACGATCTTCATCGGAATCGCTTCATAACGAACAGCAGATTTTACAACGCCCCAAATATAGACCGACAGACCTCTCAAGTATTTAATTTGAGTTACACTGTCGCTAACTAAAGCGTTGAATCCCACGCCTGCCGTGTTAAGACTTATCCTGTCGTTCACCTTGATCACATCTATAGTTCGAACACTTCCTTTCAATAACAGATCTACTGCCGCATTTACTTTGGACGGAATCTTGAGCTCGTTTGCGAAATCATTTCCGGATCCGAGAGGTATGACGCAAAAAATAGAATCGCTTTCTACAAGCCCCTCACCAACCTCATTTATCGTTCCGTCTCCACCAACCGCCACTATCTTCTCAAATTTCCCTGATGCCTCGCGGGCTATTCCGACCGCCTCGCGCGGTGCGTTAGTTAACTCATAATCGAAATCGACATTTCTTTTTTTTAATTCGGCAATGACTGATTGACTCTTTTTAAAAGCCGATCCCTTCCCTGCCTTAGGATTGATGATTAGTTTGATACTCAATAACTGATCTTACTCTGTTTCCGCAATACATTCGATTTCAATTTCAACGTTTAGCGGCAATTTGGATACTTCTACCGCTGCCCTCGCAGGTGGGTCCGACTTAAAAAACTCGGCATAGACCTCGTTCACTATCGGAAAGTTTGTAAGATCGGTCATATAAACGTTTGTCTTAATAACATTTTCGGCAGACATACCCGAAGCGTCAAGGATAGCCATAATATTATTCAAAACTCGGCGAGTCTGCTCCCTAAAATCACCACTGATAATTTCACCGGTTTCCGGATCAAGTGGTATTTGACCTGATACAAAAAGAAAATTACCACTTTTTACAGCCTGGCTATAGGCTCCCACCGGTTTAGGTGCACCTGACGTTGTTATAACCTCCTTATTCATTAATATTCCTTCTTCAATCAGAATATGTGTTAACTTCCATTACTATTTAAAGTCTCGTGTGAGAATACACTTTTAATATAAGAAATATATTGTGCTGATAATAATGGAATCTTTTCCACTTTCCATGAGAGTTATATATATTTAACGTTTGATTAAGGAAGAGATTTGACTACCGACAAAACAGAACCGAATCTTATATCATTTTTTGAGAATCCCGGAACTCTCAAAAAAAATCTTTCTAAGATTGAAAAATCGTTGAGCATAAGTATTGATCAGAAACTTCTCATTCAACTAATTAAGAATAATCCGGCTCCGGACCAGGCGATTAATTTTCTTGAAAGATATATAAACCTCAACAAGAAGCGTACCGATCTATCAAATCTGTTTTACGAACCCGGTCTCGAGTCTTTGCTGACATTATCTGGCCATAGTGAGTATTACGCCGGAGTTTTGTTACGAAGACCGGACCTCTTTCAATACCTGAATCCTGATAATAATTCAGCTCAAAATCTTGATATTGAGGATAGTGCGTTAGAAGATATTGGTATCTCAACCATCCCTTTAAATGACCGGCTACACCAATTGCGTTTATACAAAGAAAAGGCGTTTTTTCAAATTGGTGTGAGGAATATTCTCGGATATGCTGATCTCGAAACGACCATGACCTACCTTTCTAATCTTGCCGATTTCATCATTAAAAAATCTCTCGATATCGCTATATCGACGCTTAATCATAAGTATGATATTCAAGAGAGCACATTTTGCGTTATCAGCGTCGGGAAGCTTGGCGGAAAGGAGCTCAACTACAGTTCGGATATCGACTTATTGTTCGTTTATAATAATGGGAAATCAAGCAGCGACAATGTGAATAAATCAACTCAATTCTCCTATTATTCGGAAATCGCTTCAAAACTCTCTTCGATCCTTTCCGACAAAACCGATGACCTTCAAATGTACCGCGTGGATTTGCGATTACGTCCGGATGGAGAAGCGGGACCAATCGTAAAGGACTTAGCCGGTTACCTTCGCTATTATGAGCGCAGTGGTCACACATGGGAACGGCAGATGCTGATAAAAGCGCGTATCAGTGCCGGGGATATTAATACGGGATCTGAATTTATACGACGTGTAAGACCGTGGATCTATTCACCTGACTCGGGCATGTCATATATCAGAAATATTTATCGAGTCAAATTGAGGAGTGAAAGAAAATATCGATCACGAAATAACATCAAGCTGAGCCCCGGAGGCATAAGAGACATTGAATCGGTCTGTCAAACTCTCCAGCATCTGTTCGGCAGTTCCGTTCCGGAGCTTCAAGGAATAGGTACTTTAGAATCTCTTAAACAGTTGAAATTAAACGGTAAACTTTCGTCCGGAGAATCCGATACATTACAAGAAGCGTATCGTTTTTTCAGGAAGGTAGAACATGCTCTTCAGTATGCCCATAACCGTCAAGTCCATACGCTTCCTATAAAGCACAGCAGCATTCTGCATTTGGCGAAAAGGTTATCACACTCGTCGGCAAGTGAATTGATGAATAAAATTATCGATTATCGGAAGTCGGTAAGGCAAATATTTGAAAATTTATTTATCTCGGAAGTAAACGAAATAGACGTCGATTTGATATTCGATTCCAATTCTGATAACAAAGAAGCGTTGACTGTTATGAAACAATTGGGATTCAAAAACACTCAAAATTCGCTTAAGAATGTTCAGTTTTTATGCAACGGTCATCCTCCACACCTCTTATCAGAATCGATCAAGAACAAATTTATAGACCTCTGGAACGTCTTCTATCATAACTTAAGCAGATCACCCGATATGGATCTCACCTTAAATAACCTCGAAAAGATTGTTCATTCATATAACGCACCGGGCACCTTATATGAATTATTCTTACAACAGCCGGATCTTCTTAAACTATTGATCTTTCTGGCCGGCAGCTCATCTAATGCATCAGATCTTTTATCCGCAAACCCTGAACTCATAGATGGCGTTTTTCAACCGGATCTTCCTCTTGATGCTTCAAAGTTAAAGAATATGTTTAAAAATGAAATTGATAAAAATTTGAACGTCGTTGAATTCAAAAAGGCAGGATTGTTTTTCTTTCTTAGATGGCAGATCACAATATACTTATGGTATTTTCTCGGAGACAGCCATATTAACACAGTTGAAACAGCTTTGACTGATTTAGCTGATGTTATACTTAAAGAATCAGTTGAGAAATTATACTATACCAATGAAATAAATGTACCCTTAACCCTATTTACCTTAGGTAAACATGGAAGTAAAGAAATTGGATTTTCGAGCGACCTTGATCTGATCTTTGTTCTCTCTCCCCCAAATAGGCAGAAAATAAGAGCAAAGGATATAGAACTCGGTACCAGGTTCATCCAGATGTTTAATCAATTGGTCGCCGGGCATGACGAATCATTTCCGATCTACAAATTGGATTACCGCGTTAGACCTGAAGGCAAAAACGCTGTATTATTGACCACCCTCACTGAGTTAACCGATTACTTGAAGAGTAGAGCGTTGTTCTGGGAAGTGATGGCTTTTTCAAAAATAAGACAAATCTGGAATAGCGGCAATTCTATCACTGATGCCGAAGAGATTATTAAAAGTTCAGTCAATGCTCGAAAGCTGACACGCAAGGATTACAGGGAGTTTATGAGGATTACTTTAAGGACACGGAAGGAAAAAACGTCTCCGGATGATTTTAACCTGAAGTGGTCCGAAGGCGGGATAGCCGATATTGAAAATTCAGTTCTATTATCTGCTATCCATTATTCATCCGGTTCAGCGTTGAACACTCCACCAAAGGGTACTATTAATACTATTAAATTTCTCAACGAACAAAATGTTATTTCACGATCACAGTCGGCGTTATTAGAAGAAGCGTATAAGTTTTATAGAATTGTTGAGCAGCATCTGTTTATGTCCCTAAATATAAAGGACAGTAAATTTCCAATCGATCAGGAGAAAAGGCATTATATCAGCAAAGTTATCGGATTAGATACCTGGTATGAACTAAACGATTTATTGGAGGGTTACAGTTCTTCAGTTAAATCTGTTGTAGAAGCTTTGCTGCTTAACGTTGAGAAGTCTCTTAAGTGAGATGAGTAGTAGTCCGGACTGCGTCAGAAATGGCTTTCCGGATCGAATTTTCAGACACATCAACTCCTATCTTTTTCCCATTTGCATCTAATACGTAAAAAGAATCAATCAATCCATCAACTTTGGTTGATATTTTCGCAGTGTATATCATTATATTCAATTCTGATAACGCTCTCGTAATAGAGTATAACAATCCCGGCGAATCGCTTCCGGTAATATCAATTATTGAATAATTTTCAGACTCGTCGAAATCTAAATAGAGTGGGATTTCGCGATGTTTCTTCGCCTTCCATTTCCATCGCTTCTTGTGCTGCTTTAGCAAATCATCTATACTTATGTGATTTTTCAATACGTTAGTCAAATCGAGTTGAATGTTTACTATAACATCATCCGAAAGTGGACCGCCGTCACCTAAATTGATAACGCGAAAATTATCTATAATTAGTTTATCCTTCCGTGTAAATACTTTCGCTTCAAAGATACTTGCATTGTTCACTGAGAAAACACCACAGATATCTGAAAGTAGATATTTCCTATCTGCAGTGATAACAGTGATCTCGCTGAAATTGAATAATCCTTTGCTTTCAATTACGACTATTTCTTTTTCGACCCTATTCGCCATATCAATATGATTGGCAATCTGCCTGCTGTCAAATTCCAGTTGATAAGATGGAGGCAATAGGCTTAGTAAGTCAGAAAAACTTTTCTTATCAACATCATCTTCCAATTCTTCCAACAACCCGCGGCTTACCTCGTCGATTTCTATCTGAATATGTCCATCAATATGATTTTTTGCCCTTCCATAAAGTTCGCTTAACAGCGATCGCTTCCACTCGGACCACACAACCGGGTTGACCGCATAAAGGTCCGCATACGTCAATAGATAGAGAGCGTCGAGTGTTTCATGGTCGATTATTTTGCTTACAAACTTCTCAATAGTTTCCGGAAGGACTAAGTCCCGGCGGAAGGCGGTTTGCTCCATCAGCAAATGGTGTTTAATAAGCCGCGTAATCAGTTCTTTGTTTCCATCGTATTTTATTTTTTCCAATATTTCCCCTGTGATGACAGCGCCTTCGACCTGATGGGTTGACTCGGTTTTTTCGTGAGGTTTGGCAATGTCATGGAATAGCAGTGCAAGTAATAATTCCTGCTTTCTTTCTAATCTATTCATTACGTCATGCAGCTCTCCGACACTATCGAGGGAAGCGACTTTCTCCAGAATCTCAAGAGCTCTCATCGTGTGTTCATCGGTTGTATAATAGTGGTACCTGCTTTTCGGAGCATGGCAGTAAATATCATTCAGTTCGGGAATCAACAGATTCATTACACTTGTTTCAAAAAGATTTCTCAATATGGGCGCCAGATTATTCAGATCCGTGAATAGCTCTATAAATATTGATCTCGATTTGGCCAAATCCGACGACGATGGCTTGTACTCCAAAAGCCGTGATTCTATTTCGTAGAGAAGCCCTGAAGAGGGTCGTAGAGAGTTTATTTTCGAATACTGAAATATTTCCATTATCTCCGTCATACTTGCGCTGAACTTGGCGCTACTCTCTTTCGGCAAATACAGTCTGGTACCGTCCGAATAAATATGATTTAATTCATTTACCGGCTTCCCCGGAGATTTTTTTGAGGTAAGTTTTGCGTCTCTTATTTCTTCTTCCGCGTGCCTCAAAGCGTTAGAGATATATCTTGCGGATTTATAGTAGTTTCTCAAGAACCGATGTATTCCATTCCCCGTGTCATCTACGATCAAATTCTCCACGACACTGTCGCGGACGTCGAACGCGAGGAGATCATTTTTCACACTCTTCTGATAGTGTATCTCATGTCTTATTCGAAGCATCAAGTCGTTTGATTCAATTAATCTTTTGGTTAGATACGGATTCCAATTTCTGACTTTTGATATTTCGTTCAGATGAGAATCTACCCTCGAATAAACCTTTTCGTGTTTGACCGACGGAAGCATCGAACGATTCATATTGAGCCAGATAAGAGAATGGACGTCCCTCAAGCCTCCGGCGCTCTCTTTAACATTTGGTTCAAGCATGCGGCTTGTCGCTCCGTATTTCATGTGTCTTCGGTTTATTTCTTCGAGTTTACAATCCATGAATTTCTCGAATCCGATCGAAAATACTTTTTCATAAAGCTCCGTATGTAGATCTTTTAATATTTCTTTGTCGCCGTGCAATATCCTTAAGTCCAATAGAGATGAAAAAAAATGAATATCCGCGTGCGCTTTTTCGGTTATTTCTTCCCTGGTCAGATACAGACTCGAGACAGACCATCCCAAATCCCATAAAGTTCTGATAATACTTTTTATTGAGTCTTCCGATAATTCGGTGTTCTGAGAATGTACTATCAGCAAGTCAAGATCCGAATATGGTGAAAGCTGACATCTTCCGTATCCGCCGATAGCGGATATAATTGCGTCACTGATATCCTCCGCTTTAATTAGATCCCTTAGGCAAACATCAGCTAAATCGGTCAATGCGATTGAAGTCTCATTACCTGTACTTCCCCGGGAATGAGTTTTTTTTATCTCAAGCCTACTTTGTTCTAAAGATTTGGAGTACTTTTCTAATTGATCGTTCATGTTTGACACTGAAGTCTTACTCGATACTTATTAATAATATAAAACGGGGAAGGATATGATGTAATACTTTAAGTCAAACTCAGAGTTTATTCGGTAAATCTAATAACGGTAAGCCGGTTCCTATATTAAGCCGTTCTATTCTAATATCGGAATCAATAATAGAAAATTCTCCCGTCGCTGAGATTATTCCCTCAAAAAGATGTCCTCCGCGCGTTTCCATTTCACGATTTGATACTACTGCGTGAAGGTGGGTAATAGGCTCCGAACCTTTATAAGCAATATTGCCTACGCAGGAGACAAGCTCTACTTCTTCTGAATACTCCTTCCTTTGGTACTCTTCCTTGTGGATGTCATAGTATCCAAGTACGTAAGAGGACATTGCTCCCAAACCGACCACCGTACCCCCTTTTATACCGGCATGCTCAATAAACTTTCTCAAAGACCGATGTATCTCCTCACCCTTCTCTAATCGAAGCTGGTAACCATATTTGACGGGTTGGTAGTCGAATTTATTCTCCCACAGCGTCCCATGTAATGCGCAATTGTCTGACAGCTCTGGCTTCGTCCAATCTCCGCACAGGGGTGTTATACGGCGCTTTCTTCAACATTTCGGGATCAGTGTCGATTTCTTCATCTATTTGCTTCATGATATTAACGAAATTTTCGATTGATGACTTCGATTCCGATTCCGTCGGCTCTATCATCAAAGCCTCTTTAACTATCAGAGGAAAGTATACTGTCGGCGCATGTACTCCGAAATCAAGCAGCCGTTTTACAATATCACCGGCTTTGACACCACGATTTTTTTGTTCAGAGGCACTTATCACAAGCTCATGCATACAGTGTTGAGAGAAGGGAACCGTATATTTATCGCTGATGAGCGCTTTGAGATAATTGGCGTTTATAATGGCATTCTTCGATGCCGCTTTAAATCCGTCGTATCCGAGTAGTTTTATATATGCGTAGGCTCGTACCAGAACACCGAAATTCCCATAGAAGCCATGCACACGCCCAATCGAATCGGGAAAATCATAATCTAAACTATACTTTCCATTTTGTAATTGTACCCGTGGAACAGGAAGATATTTGGCGAGACTACTCACAACCCCTAAAGGACCTGATCCCGGACCTCCCCCGCCGTGAGGAGTGCTGAAGGTCTTATGTAAATTAAGATGCATTATGTCAAATCCCATATCGGACGGATTGAGAGATGCTGCGAGAGCGTTAAAGTTGGCGCCGTCGAGATAAAGAAGCGCGCCTGCATCATGTATCATTTTAGACACTTCCAATATCCGTTCCTCAAATAAGCCGAGAGTATTCGGATTCGTAATCATCATTCCGGCAACCTCTTCATCGAGCTTAGAGGATAAATCATCAACGTCGACAAGCCCGCGTTTATCGGACACTACCGGAACAGATTCATACCCGCTTATTACAACACTTGCCGGGTTCGTTCCATGAGCGGAATCAGGGATAAGTACTTTTTTTCTCGGGTTCCCATTTGCTGAATGGTACTTTCGCATTATCATAATTCCTGTCAACTCGCCCTGAGAACCGGCGGCAGGCTGGAGCGTGAACGCATCCATTCCTGTCAGGGTGCATAAGCTTTTTTCGAGGTCATAAAGTAATTTAAGCCCGTTTTGTATCGAACTCTCATGCTGGTGCGGATGGATTGCAGAAAATCCGGGTAATCGAGAAACAGTTTCATTGAGTTTCGGATTATATTTCATCGTGCATGAGCCCAGGGGATAGAACCCTTTATCAATATGATGGTTACTGATGCTCATATTTATGAAGTGCCTGGCGATTTCCGGTTCGCTTAGCTCCGGAAGCGCCGGCTTCGATTCCGAGATATATTTTACCGGTATTAATTCTGACAGTTCTTTCTCTTCCACGTCGAGCTTAGGCAATGAATAACCTATTCTACCCTCAACACTCAACTCGTTCAATAACTTTTCCACAGAAAATATTCCCCTATACTTTTTCTTTTAGAAATGATTCCAGAACCGACGCTGACTTTTCAATCGCTTCCTTTAATAATTCCGGGTTTTTACCTCCGGCGGTAGCCATATGATCGCTGCCTCCTCCGCCTCCGCCTATAATTTTGCCCAATGTGGTTACTATATCTTTTGAACTCAGACCAGAGTCAATAAGGTCTTTCGTCATGACTGTAATTAAGGACGCCTTGTTATCAATCTTTGCACCCAAAACTCCTACACCGCTCTTTAACTTATCCCTGAGCGCATCTCCTATACTTTTCATTTCATCAACAGAAGATGAATCAATAATTTTTGCCACCAGAGTAACGCCCTGAATCTCGCTCGCCTCCGAAATCCATGAATCTATTTCTGACAAATAAGAGGATACTTCTTTTTCTTTCAGCTTCTTTTCCAGCTGTTTTTTGGAATCTGATAAATTCCTGATTCTTTCAGCTAATTCGCTTCCACTTGTAGAGAGCTCTCCCTCAATTTCAGAAAGCACATTCATATTTTCCTGAGTATATTTGAAAGCTTCCACTCCCGTTACCGCTTCGATTCTGCGAATGCCCGATGATATACTTGTTTCCTGGGTTATCAGGAACATTCCGATATCACCCGTTCTTCCAACGTGCGTTCCACCGCACAGTTCTTTGCTGAAGTCGCCGATTTCTACCATTCGTACTTCGTCTCCATACTTTTCTCCGAACAGCGCCATCGCTCCTGATTTCTTCGCGTCCTCAAAATTCGTGATTTTTGTCTTTAGTTGAATGTTCTCACGAATTTTACGGTTAACGAGACTCTCAATTTCATTTAATAGACTTTTCGATGGTTTTTCAAAATGCGTATAGTCGAATCGCAGCCGGTCAGAGGCTACGAGTGAACCGGCTTGTTGAACATGAGTGCCCAATATTTTTCTAAGCGCCGCATGCATCAGGTGAGTGGAAGTATGGTTGGGCAGTATATTTTTTCTTCTGTCTTCATCCACCGAAACGATAACCTTCATACCCTCCTTCGGCTTTCCCTCGAGAATTATTCCTATGTGCAAATAATATGAATCGCCGACTTTTTGAGTATCGTTGACCTGAATATTGATATCTTTGTTCTTAATAACTCCGGAATCACCGATCTGTCCACCCGATTCCGCATAATAAGGTGTTTCTTTAAGTAAAAGCGATATATCCTTATTATTCAAAGATATAATCTGGGTTATTTCCGTTTCGGATTCAAGCGTATCATAACCTAAAAAAATCGTTGGATCAGAGTTCAGTTCGACTCCTTCCGGTATTAATTCTTCAACGGCGAATTTCTTACCGGATCGACTTCTTTCCTTCTGGGATGCCATTTCTTCGTTAAACTTTTCAATATCCACGCCTAATCCTTTTTCCTTCGCCATCAGTTCCGTCAAATCTACAGGAAATCCGAAAGTATCATATAACTTAAATATATCCTTCCCGGGAATAACGCTCTTCTTTTCCGTTTCCAGCCGACTTACAACCGAATCGAATAACTCTATACCCCTATCGATTGTTTCGCCGAAATTCACCTCTTCAGCTTTGATAACTTTTTCAATGTACTCCTGTTTTTCGATCAGTTCCGGAAAAGTCTCTCCCATCATTTCGGACAGCGAAGTCACGAGCGTATAAATGAAGGGTTTTTCCATTCCGAGAGTTCTTCCGAACCTGGCTGCCCTCCTGAGCAAGCGTCTTATGACATAACCCCTGCCCTCATTTGACGGCATTACTCCATCTGCTATTGAAATACAGAGCGACCTGAGATGATCTGCGATAACTCTGAATGCCGGCTGATTTTCACCCTTATATTTCTTTTTTGTGATTTTCTCAAGTTCATTTATGATAGGAGAAAAAGAATCGGTATCATAATTCGACCGCTTATCCTGTATGATCGAGACAATCCTTTCAAGTCCCAATCCGGTATCCACATGCTTTTGAGGAAGTTCTTTCAATCTACCCTGAGAATCTCTGTTGAACTGGATGAAAACGAGATTCCAAATTTCAATATAATCAGGATCGTCCGTGTTAATTTTATCGGCGGATTGCTTGGTAATATCATCTCCGATATAATAATGAATTTCCGAGCACGGACCGCAGGGACCGATTTCGCCCATCTCCCAAAAATTATCTTTATCTCCGAATTCTAATACTCTCTCACGAGGCAGCTCCGTAACCTTGGGCCATAGCTTCTTCGCTTCGGCATCCGTTTCGTGCACCGTAGCCCAGAGCCTCTCCTTTTCCAGCCCCCAAACCTCCGTCAGAAGTTCCCACGCCCATTCGATGGCTTCCTTTTTGTAATAATCACCAAACGACCAATTGCCGAGCATTTCGAAGAACGTATGGTGCGAAGTATCTATTCCTACGTCTTCAAGGTCATTGTGTTTACCACTAACCCTGATACACTTCTGAGTGTCCGCTATTCTTGTGTGCTTAACTTTTTCCGTCCCGAGAAAGATGTTTTTGAATTGGTTCATTCCGGCATTGATAAATAACAGCGTGGGATCATCGGCTGGAACGACAGGAGTGGAAGGAACAATTTTATGCCCTCTGTCCTCAAAGAACTTTAGGAATTCCGCCCTGATTTCATTCGACGATTTCATTCTAATCCGTGAAATATCCTTCGTTGTCTGAGATCGCTTCCCTGATCACGTCCCACCTGAACCCGCGCCTCTTAAGATAATCAATATGTTTTTTCATTTCCGCGCGATTTGCCTCTTGCCGATTTTTTAACCGTTTCGATATTAGTTTCTGTATGAGATCATTTTGACTGTATTTTTCATAAGTTCTATTAATTACCTTTTCGGCTAACTCTTTGTCTATTCCTTTGACGCGCAACTCGAACCTGAGTTTTTCCGGACCCCAGGATTTATCCTCAACTTTATAGCTCGAATAACTTAATGCAAACCGCTCGTCATTCAGTAAATCAGTTTCTTCAAGGGTGTGAATGACGTTCTCAATCACTTCAGGCGGATATCCTTTTTTGGAAAGTCTCCGATTCATTTCTGCGATAGACCTGTCACGATAACTCAGGTAAATTATTGCACTCTCTTTTGCTTTTGAAAGGAGGTCTAAATTTAAATTCCCCTGATTTTCTTCGTGCATCTGATTAAAGAAACCGGCTCCTAATAATTTACTCTATTCCTTATCTTCTTCGCTCTCAGTCTCATCTCCATCCTGATCGATCCCGAGAAAAGTTTTAACTTTTATTGTTAACTCCTCCAATACATCAGGGTTTTCATGTAAGTAAATCTTGGTATTTTCTCTACCCTGTCCCAGCCTTTCATCCCCGTATGAATACCAACTGCCCATTTTGGAAATTAAGTCGGCTTCCAATGCTAAATCGAGGATATCAGCCTCGTATGAAATCCCGAAACCGTACATGATGTCGAGTTCTACCTCACGAAATGGAGGCGCCATTTTATTCTTTACGACTTTGACCCGGACCCTGTTTCCAATCGACAAAGAACCTTCTTTGATGGCTCCGATCCTCCTGATATCCATTCTTATAGAAGCATAGAATTTCAACGCCCTTCCACCTGATGTTGTTTCAGGATTGCCGAACATAATGCCTATTTTCTCACGAATTTGATTGATAAAGATCAGGCAAGTATTCGATTTTTTCACGATTCCGGCGAGTTTTCTCAACGCCTGAGACATCAATCGAGCCTGCAGTCCCATATGCGCGTCACCCATTTCCCCTTCCAATTCCGCCCTTGGAACAAGCGCGGCAACGGAATCGATTACTATCGCGTCGATAGCATTACTCCTGACAAGGGTCTCGGTTATCTCCAATGCCTGTTCTCCGGAGTCGGGTTGGGATAGGAGTAGTTCGTCAACATCCACACCAAGTTTCTTCGCATAACGTGGATCAAGTGCATGCTCCGCATCGATAAACGCCACCTTCCCTCCCAACTTTTGTGTTTCAGCTATGATATGAAGGCTCAGCGTGGTTTTGCCCGACGCTTCAGGTCCATAAATTTCAATAACCCTTCCCCTGGGCACTCCTCCTATGCCGAGCGCCGCATCAAGAGAGAGCGCACCGGTCGGTATTACATCGACTGTTCCGAGCAGCGACGCATGATCTCCGAGTTTCATTATAGAACCTTTTCCAAACCGCTTATCTATTTGGGTAATTGCTAAGTCAAGAGCTTTTTCTTTTTCATCTACGGATTTCGCCATTTTGCTCTCCTATTTAATGAGATTTATGGAATTTAACAGAGTGTATACTGCACTACCGGAGGTCAGGTCGCTTTTGATTATATTGATCTTTACCGCTTCAAATTCTATCGGATTAACCTCAAGATCATTCAATCTCTGAGAAAAATCCTGTGCGTCACCCAGACTCTTTATTCTACCTATAGTCAGGTGGGGTTTAAACTTCCTGTTTTCTCTTTTGAAACCGATCCGATGCAGCGCAGAATCACATTTTTCCGCCAATAATTCAAGTTCAGAGGTACGTCCTCCTATACCTGCCCAGATAATTTTTGGTCGTCTTTTATTGGGGAATAGTCCCACATTTGACAAATTCAATTGAAATGAATTAAAGCTTTTTGAAGCAGTGTTTATCGTTTCATAGATATCAGGAATTAAACGTTCTTCGACGCCGCCCAGGAATTTGAGCGTCAAATGAGTATTTTCTTTACTCACCCATCTAATTTTCGCATCCTTAATGACCAATCGCCTCTGTATTTCTACTATTTCTTTTTTAACTTCTTCCGGTAGTTCAAGCGCTATAAATGTCCTGATTTTCATTTCAAGATAGATAGTAAATGTAAATCTTAACTTAGTCGTAAGCAAAAGAAAATATTCGTCGGCATTAACTGAATTTAATAATATCCTGAACCGATTGAAGCAATACTCGTTTATTCAATTTATGTGCATCTATTGACTTTACCGTGTGATTAAAATACCTTTGAATTGACCTGTAAAACAGCAATTTGAGGCAGTTACAATAAAATTTATAATAATTTTGAGCGGCGTTCTGCTGATCTTCCATGCGCCTTCTGTAGGCCAGCAATTTGCGGACAGTTCCGCAGTCTCGCCCGTACGTCTCCCTTCGCAGCGGTTAGCGGTATATCCTCTTCAGTCTGAAGGTTTAAATAATCGCATTATGAATGATATATCAAATAAAATTCAAACTACTTTAAAAAAGAACGGGAACTATTTATTGCTGAGCAATGACCAAACAAGAGAGATTCTCCGAAGCCAGAATATACGGTTTGACACCCCATGCATGGATGTGAATTGTTTAGCGGCGTTCGGAAAAAATACAGGTGTAGATTTTACTATCGGAGGTGAAATAAAGTTAGTTCCGGGCGGCTATCATTTGAAATTAATTCTCGTCGGCAGTGTCCAGAACAGAGCGATGAATTCTATCTCAAAAAAACTCACAGATAATATCGTTCATATTATACAGACCGACATTCCTTCTATTATTAACGATTTATTGGCTTCGCCGAAGTCTGACGTCCCGAGATCTTTAACTGTGAAAAGCGATGTTGACAGCGCTATTGTTTATATAGACGGCATACTCGTTGGAAAGACTCCATACACGACGTCCGATATTGCATTTGGAGAATATACAGTAAAAACGGTGAATACGATCGAATTTAAAGAACAGGTTGAGATAATCAGCATAACCCGCGAAACACCAGCAGTAACCGTCGAATCTAACTTCAGGTTTAAACTCGGAAAACTATACGTTTCGGGCCTTCCTTACGGCGCAGATTTGACTATCAACAACCTGCCTGTCGGCGTGATTCCATATAAAGACACAATGGTATTTTGGGGGAGCTATAATGTCAAAGCGCACCATATAGGATACTATAGCGAGGAAGTACTGACCGAGATAGGTAGTTACAATCCAAACCACATTGAAATAGTTTTGAAACGAAAATCTCCGGCTCTTGCCGCATTTTATTCGTTCGTGATACCCGGATGGGGACAGAGTTATTCCGAGCATTGGAAAAGAGCTCTCGCGTTCCCAATCATAGTTTCGTCTGTGATCGCCTGGAGTGTTTCTGCAGATCGCGAATATTCCAAAGCGCTCGATAATTATGACGTTAAGAGGATGAAATATATTGATTCGCTAAATCTAAATCAGCAGATTAAGATAACACGGTCAGAAATGGACAATGCACTCGATGAAGCTAATCAAAAAAGGCTGATAGGATTTACAGCTGTAGCTATTTCAACAGTATTATGGATTTTCAATGTAATGGATGCGTATATGAGTTTCCCTCCTGCTATCAGAGACCCCTGGGAATCGGAAAAAGCTAGATTCCCCGCTTTGAGTTATTCTGTGACCGAAAATGCTTTAATTATATCAATGGAAGCAAATTTCTAAATATGAGCGCCAAATATTTACCGATATTCTCACTGTTGTTTGTTTCATGTTCATTGTTCGGTGACGAACCTGAATCGACCGATTATGCGAACGTATGGGATAATAAATCGTCGGATTACAAGAAACCGGAAACAATTCTTACCGAAGTACCGAATTCTTATATAAAAAAACACACTGCTGTTTTCAAGTGGCGATCCACTCGAACCGGTTCTCCCGACGTTGCGGGAATAGACACCTCGGAATACGTAAACATCAAATGGTCATACAGGCTCAACAACGGAACATTCACTGATTCCGCAGCAATCGATTCAGTAAAATTCACTTTCCTTACCGATACGCTCAATGTCTTTGAAGTCAGAACGCACTACCCGAATGGAGAAGTAGAATTTCCCCCTACCCGCTATGAGTTCAGAGTTGATAATATTGACGGCATCTCCCTCAGATTTCACCCGAGAAAATTCGACGTCGCCAGAGTAGGAGAACCCTTCATCATGGAGATATATGCGGAGGAGGTGGACAGCTTAACGGGAGCTAAGATCGTTTTGGAATATTCACCCGATTCCCTCAAGATCGAAAGCGCCAGAGCTCCTGCCGATGAAAATAATATACTGCTCAAAAACGGCGGAACAGCGCTGTTCATGGATCCGATTCTCCCGGATGCCTCAGGAACGATAACTCTCAACATGGCTGTTGCAGGCGCTCCGCCGTATTTCGTCGACGGAACTGGAAAGTTGGCGGTGCTGACTCTGGTACCGCTCCTGCCGGGAACATCACGAATTAGTTTCTCTTCGGAATCAAAGTACAGATTCTTTGATAACAGCGATATCACGATTGTCAATAGAGTAGACGGAATTATCATTGCTGAGTAATTTTAGACCGATATCCCCTGTTATCGCTCTCATAATAGCGTTCGCACCCGTTATCACAGCTGCCCAGTTGACTCCTTCGATAACAGTAACTCTGGTCAGAGCGGGCGAAATGTCGGGAGATATATCATTCGACTATTTGATCACCGACGTTGATAGTCTGGCAGTTAGCCTGCTCGTTGAATTCGATGTGGGAAACGGCTGGCTTCCGACTGCGACTACAGGAAATCTGACGGATATACTCCCTGCTTCCTATTCGGGGAGCATTATCTGGAATTCGTCAACCAATGCTGAGGGGGTCGATGCTTTTAATGCTAAGATTCGTATTACCCCTTCAAACGACAACGGCACCGGCGCACCGGGTGAAAGCAATTCATTCCACCTTGACAATAATCTGCTCCCGTCCGCCGCCATTGAGACTCCATCGGGCGAGCTCACACGTGACGTCGAGTTCACTTACACTTTATCTGATCCTGAAGGAGATATCCTGAGCCTGATCGGCGAATATAACGTGAGCGGAGTCTGGCAGGGGGCTCTGTCTGTACCCGGGATCAGTGCAGCAAATTACTCCGGATCGTTCACCTGGTCGTCCGGTAATGATCTGCCGGGAATCGATAACACCGGAGTATTGTTCAGGATAACCGTAAGTGATAACGATGAAGGCGGCAGTTCCGCAACCGGGGCGTTTCATCTGGATAACAACAACCCTCCTTCCATTTTCGCGTTTGGACCTTTGGCCGAATTCAGAGGCGATGCACAAATTAATTTCAACCTCTTTGACGATGAGAACGACCTCATTGGAATTAGGGTCGAGTATTCCGATGACAACGGTTCCTCCTGGAATCCCGCTGATATTACAGGGGATACTTCCGGAATTACGGCAAGTTCGGGCAGCATACTATGGCACTCCTTGAACGACCTACCCGAACTGGTCGGCGAAGCCTTATCCGCCTTACCCCATCTGACAACGATATCGGCTCTTCCGCATCCGTCACGCTTCAGATAGATAACATCGGAGCGCCCAAAACAGTTATTACGACTTCTATACCTTCGGAAATAAGTGGTGATTTTTCTTTCGATTACCGTATAATCGACGAAGAATCTGATATAGTATTTCTTGAAGTGGAGTTCCGCAGGGGTACATCTTTTCCATGGCTGACAGCGGATATTAGCGGTAGCCTAAGCGAATTATTGCCTGACAGATACACCGGCACGTTAATATGGAGAACTGACTCTTTAGGTCAGCTATCTCACGAAGATCGATTTAATGCAGGGCTAAGGATCAGGGGAACCGATGAAAATTCAGGTGACTGGTTTGAAATTCCCGGGATACACGTGGATAATAATGAACGCCCTCAGCTTCTTTCGGTTTCGTCTATTCCCGATACCATAACGGGAAAGGTGGATATTCCACTTGAAGTAGATGACGTGGAGAGCGATACCCTCTCAATTTGGATTCAATTCAGCAGGAACGGCGGCTCGACGTGGAAACAGGGAACAGCCTTCGGAGAGTCATCCGGAATTACTCGAGCCAACTACGACCCTGTCATTATCTGGGATTCTGTTATTGATTTGGGATTTCTTCTCGGGGCGGAGACCAGACTTAGGATTGCATCGGTTGATAACGACTTGAGCAATATTGTGGAAACTAATGATTTTGTCGTCAATAACTTCGTCGGGGATTTCTCGGGCGACTCTTTGATCAACTTTGATGACGTAGCAGGATTTCAGGATACATGGATAAGACAGGATACAATCCGCGAAACCGGTCCGATTGTTCCCGGAACTGAACCCCCTGAGCTAATCGTGCAAAAAGACGGAGTGATCGACTTTGAGGACCTGATGATATTCGTCCTGATGTTTAACTGGTCGTACGAAAACGAAAATCCGACCCTGCTCAAAGAGACCTATCTATCGTTTAATGAAAAAGATGAGAATCCTGTTCTGATAGAAAATGTGAATAACGATAATTCCACCGTTTCGTTATTTATTTCAATTCCCGATCTTATTAACGTGTGGTCAGCGCGATTTTTGCTCTCATATGATGAAAATGGGTTGTTTGTGTCTGACGTCTCTCTAACATCGGAATACTCCGAAAACCGTAGCAATCTGTTTCTAAAACGAAACGAAGCGGGAATATCCGATATAATAATTGCCCCGCTTGATGGATTGCCGCTCAGTGATTGGCGTGATAAGATTGTGAAAATCACTCTGAACTCGATATCCGGAGAGTATAACGGTTCTATCGGATTGGCGTATGATCTCAGGGATGAATCCGGGAGGGAAGTTGAGAAGGGGATGTTCAGTTATCCT
The DNA here is from genome assembly GCA_022567655.1 of Candidatus Neomarinimicrobiota bacterium. Classification (NCBI taxonomy): domain Bacteria; kingdom Pseudomonadati; phylum Fidelibacterota; species Fidelibacterota bacterium. The sequence continues at coordinate 17,719 of JADFGO010000012.1, read as the reverse complement.
TTGGAAATTTCTCTTCCCCTGCCGGAAGATTTTCTTTTACATAATAATTATCCCAACCCGTTCAATCCCTCAACTCTGATTTCCTTCGATCTTCCCGAACAAAGACATGTCAAGCTTGTCGTTTATAATCTCTTGGGTGAGGAGGTGAGACTCTTGATAAACGAGGAAAGGAAAGCCGGAAGACAAAATATTACCTGGAATGCCGATTCCAATTCCGGCGAAAGAGTGTCATCGGGTATATACTTTTATTCTTTGAGAGCTGGAAACTTCTATTCCGTAAAAAAAATGATACTGCTCAGGTAAAGTTGCTGCTGTTGCACGAAATGACTAATCTCTTTTTTTGAGCCTATTCCATAAAAATCCTAAAGCCGCCCCCGCACTTCTTTTCTTATTGATCTCCCGCGTATCGCCAAACTGATATTTGACCGAGTCGTTTACCGTCGAGTCTGAATATCCGATATAGACAAGTCCGACGGGTTTAGTTTCCGTTCCGCCTCCGGGACCCGCTACCCCGGTAATCGACAGACCTATACTGCTCTTAAGTTTTTCCCTTACCCCTCGAGCCATCTCGACTGCTGTCTCCGGACTAACCGCCCCTTCTTTCTCTAACGTCTCCCTTTTAACCGCTAATTGATTTATCTTAACATCATTGCTGTACGAAACTATCCCGCCCAGAAAATACTTTGATGCTCCGGGTACCAGCGTAATAATGTCCTGAATCATACCACCGGTACATGATTCGGCGACGGATAGTGTCAACTTGTTTCCGATCATCTCTTTTGCTATCACCTCCGGAAGACTATCACCATCCGTAGAATAGGTGTACCGGGATAATTCTTTATTCAGCATTCTTAAGGATTCAGCCAATCTTTCATCTACCTCAACTTCATCCGTACCTTCTGCGGTTAACCTGATCCTGACTCCGTCGTAGCCCGGAAGATAGGCTATTGAGACATTGTCGAATTTCTCCCTGTAAGATTCCACGATTTCCGATATCCCCGTCTCCCCTATCCCGACAGTGCCGATAGTTTTATACCTGATAACTCGTCCCTTATTTTGATTCCTTATATGCGGGATGACCCATTCATCGAGGATTCTGTGCATCTCATGCGGCACTCCCGGTAGTGAGTAGAACTCCGAGCCCTCCTTTTGAAAATGCATCCCCTGCGCTGAACCAAGTTCGTTCGGGATAATGGAGCAACTGTCGGGATATTCCGCCTGTCCGATATTCGAATCGTAAAATTCCCAACCTCTTTCAGCAAACCGATTTTTTAGATTCTGCAACAAATCCTGATGAAGAACGAGCTCACCCCCGAAGTATTTTAAAAATGCGCTTTTCGTAACGTCATCTTTTGTGGGACCCAAACCCCCGGTGATTATTACGTGATCATTTTTACCTGAAAAATCACTTAAAGCCTCCACGATAGCGTCGATTTCATCGCCGACGGTTGTAATCTTTTCTAATCGGATTCCCACTCTGACGAGAGCATCAGCGATATAACCTGAATTTGTATCTCTGACTTGACCTATCAGTATCTCATCGCCTATAATTATCAAAACCGCGTTCATGCGAGTAATCTTCCCGTTCCCCATAAAACTGCCCCGGCATAGACTCCTGCAGCAGCGTCGTCTAACATAACTCCGTACCCCCCCTTCAGCCGTTCGATTTTTTTTATCGGATAAGGCTTAACAATGTCAAAAATACGGAAAAGCACTATCGCAGCGATGATCCACCACACTTGCATTGGTATAAAAAGGAGAGTTACCCACATACCCGCAATTTCGTCAATTACGATAATATTATTGTCAGGAACCCCTGTTTCCATCTCTATTTTTGATGCGGTGTAAGCGCCTAATAAAATTAAACCGAGAATCGCGGCAATCTTAATTTCAATTTGGTAGACCGGCACGATAAGAAATATCGCAGCACCGAGAAGACTGCCGTAAGTTCCGGGCATGGGAGGAATATTGCCGACCCCAAATCCCGTGGCAATGAGGTAGTGAACGGATTTCATGAATTATTGAGAGTTCAGGATTGTCCTGTAAATCCGTACCGCCATCTGCTTCACGAATCTCCGGTTACCTATCAGGTAGGAAATTCCCGAATACATCGTGATGAAGACTATGAATAACATAGCCGCATAGAATATACCGCTTTGATCAACGATATTTTGATATTCAATTTTGAGGCTCTTTCCGAATGGATTATGTATTAGGTTTTCATAAATCAAAATCAAAGATATGAGCGATATCTGAAATGTAGTCTTCCACTTGGCGAACTTTTCTGTCTTGATATGTTTATTCTTCCTTAGACCATATGCCCTCACACCGGTGATTACGGCGTCTCTAAATATCACGGCGAGAACCATCCATAACTTCAGGTAGCCCAGCATTACGAGACCGAAAAAAGCCGTGCTGAGCAATATCTTATCTGCGAGAGGGTCGACGAAAGCTCCCCACCTTGAAACCGTGCCGTATTTTCTCGCTATCATCCCGTCGTATAGATCGGTTAAAGCGGCGATAGCGAAAATACCGGTTGCGATAATCAGGTTATAGGAACCGCTCCCGAATAATAAAAATACGATAAAAGCCGGCGTCAGGGCGATCCTCAGCACGGTCAGCTGATTAGGTAATATCATTCGCTAACTTCTTCCTTCAACTCTACTCTTCCCTCTAATGCGCGGATAAGCGTCACCTGATCTGTATGCTCTAAAGCGCTCCCCATAGGAATTCCGCGTGCAATGCGGGTTATTTTTACCTTGCTTTTCTTCAGCTCTTTCTGCAGATATAATGTAGTTGTCTCACCTTCAATACTCGGATTTGTAGCGATGATAACCTCTTTGACATTCTTTAATCGTTTGTACAATTCCTTTATGTGCAGGTCTTCCGGTCCTATGCCGTCCATAGGAGATATGACGCCTCCGAGTACATGAAACAATCCATTGTACTCTCCACTCCCATCGATAGCATACAGATCACTCGGCTCTTCCACCACGCATAACACGGTCCTATCACGACGTTCACTCTGACAAATAGAGCAGGGTGAAATTTCGGTAAAGTTAAAACATATTTCGCACTCACCTACTTTGTCCTTAACTTCTAAAAGAACCTCAGCAAGCTTCTCCACTCTCGATTTACTTTGTTTTAAAAAGTAATAAGCAAGCCTTTGCGCCGATTTCCTTCCGATACCGGGAAGCCGGGAAAGTTCCGATATGAGTATTTCTAAGAGTGGAGATAAATGAGCCATCTGATAACTTGTCACATCCCTGAAAAAGGCAATTTCATTCCTCCGGGTAAGCTACCCAGCAACCCACCCGTCGCCTGCTGCATATGCTCCGCTGCCGCTTCCTGTGATCGTGTCAGCGCCTGGTTGGTCGCCGCTAAAACCAGATCTTCGAGCATCTCAACGTCTTCGGTAATTACCTGAGGCTCAATTTTAATCGAGAGTAATTCTTGCTTTCCGTTTACGGTAGCCACTACCATGCCACCTCCGGCGCTGCCCTCTACTTCTAAGTTTTCAAGTTCTTTTTGCACGCTCTCGATCTGACTCTGTACCTTTTGGGCTTGCTTCAAGATGTTATTCATATCAAATTTCAATCTTCTTCCTCCCCTTTTAAAGTGTTAATTTACCACCAAATAAGTCAATAATCTTTTCTACTGTAGGATTCTTTGAAATCTCCTCATCGGTGCTGACAATTTCACTCTCGCCGGGATCGATATCCTCGATTTTGCTCTCTTTGAATTCCCCTAACGCCGTTTTGATAATCAAATCCCGGTCTGTGATCTTTTTCATGACATCTCTAATATATCCTGAGTTGTGTTCAACCGAATCTTTTGCATATTCATCGCTTTGATCGAACGAGAGTTCGAGATAATTACCGTTAATCGCTGTCGGGATCGCTTTTTTCAATACGTTCCCGAGCGTGCCTCTCGAATCGGAAACCTCCGCCACGATCGATCTCCATACGTCCATAAATTCATTTATATTCGTATTCTCATTCCTTGATTCGTTTTTGTTCTCCCTCTTTACCGGGTCAGCTGCAGGTGAAGTATCACTCGTCACTTCATTCGATTCCTTCGATTTGAGCGATTCAGAATTTTTACTATCCGCATCCTTTGGCGCATCATCTTTTTGTTCAGTTGAATATCCCAATTCGTTTAAGATAGATTCGATTTCAATGCTTTTATCCATGTTACAGATATTTATCATCAACATTTCAAATAACATTCTCGGCATAACGCTCTTTGAAAATTCCGACAGCGTATCCTGTGCCATCTTTAACGTTCTTTGAATCTCCGATGTCGTCAGATCATCTTTTTTTGTGAGATATAGCTCCTTGATCGATTTTGTAGATTCTAATAAATCAGCCGATTGAGAAGTATGTACGATTAATAATGACCGTAAATGCTCAAGCAGGCCCATGACGAGAGTTTGTGGATCATGACCCTGCGACATCAGATCTTCAACAAGATTCATTGCGGCTTCGGAATTTCCCGTCGTTGCCAAATCCGTTATCGAGAAAAACACTTCCTCTTTCACCACACCAAGCATCGACACTATGGAATTATATTCGATGTCGCCGTTCGAAAACGATATCACCTGATCGAGCAGACTCAAGGCATCTCTCATGCCTCCATCTGCTTTTCTCGAAATCAGGATTAAGGAGTTTTCATCAATTTTGATTGATTCTTTAGCGGATATTTCTTTAAGAGCCTCGATTATGTCCGCACTCGGGATTCGTTTGAAATCAAATCTCTGACATCTCGACAAGATAGTCGGCGGCACTTTATTCGGCTGCGTGGTCGCAAATATGAACACAACGTTCGGAGGAGGTTCTTCGAGCGTTTTAAGAAGGGCGTTAAACGCTTCTTTCGTCAGCATATGCACTTCATCGATGATTACGACCTTATACTCGGATTTCATCGGTGGATGACGGAGATAATCCTGAAGATCATCCCGGATTTTGTCTATACCCCTGTAGGTAGCACCGTCTATCTCCAAAACATCAAGGCTGCGGCCCTCTGTAATTTCTTTGCAAATTTCACAGGTTCCGCATGGTTCCGCAATTTCGCCTTCCGTGCAGTTCAAAGATTTTGCGAGTATTCTGGCCGTCGTGGTTTTTCCTACGCCTCTCGGTCCGGAAAGAATATATGCGTGTGACAATCTCTCTGATTTCAGCGCATTCTGAAGCGTCTGAGTGACGTGTTTTTGACCGATGACGTCGTCAAATTTTTGCGGTCTGTATTTTCTCGATAATACTAAGTATGACAACTTAACGTTCCTTTAAAAAACGGCTGTGCACCAGATTCCGAGCAGCATCATCTACAGCTGCCTTGACGTTACAGGCTCCGCACAAGCTGTCTGCGGCACACAAGTCGTAAACTTACCGCTGCTACCTTCCGGTTCTGACGGGGTTCAGTAACTTCCCATTGCGCAGGGCTAAATGCATCAACACCCGTGTCGACAAGGAGATACAAAATCAGTCTGCCCTCGATCATGGCATCGATCCGGCTACAGCGGATTGCCGGTCACAGGGCACCGCTACCTCCCCATCGCGCACAGCCTTGTGGAGCCGAAGGGGATCGAACCCTCGACCTCTGCATTGCGAACGCAGCGCTCTCCCAGCTGAGCTACGGCCCCATTTTATCGGATGGAAGTTACATCCTTCTGTCGAATATGTCAACACCGGTGTGGCGTTAAAGTTTGGTTTATTATTGAGGTCTGGTTGTTATGCTGCCGTCTGCGTCGTGAGAGAAGATCTTAGTATTACAGCCTTCTCTTTAAGACCGGCATCGGTCGAATACTTTAAAATGGCTTCTATCAATGCGTTGAGATGCGCTTCCTCAGACTCTACTAAATGGTCAATAACCGCCCTGAACGGCGCTTTCGGACTCTCTATTATCCTGTCGTATATTTCGTTAATCTCGAGGGTCTCTAAGTCGTAGGCTTCCTGAAGCGCTGAATTTAGATCGAAGTTCTCATTCGATAATTTGTCCTCGGACGTCTTAATAAATTCTTCAACTTTTGCGATAGTCAGATAATCCATCTCAACCATTTCATTAAACATATTTGGATTATTACGGTACATGTTCGACAGCGTGTGGATTATCGTCGCGTGAACCGATTCCTGCTGAGCGAGTGAATCCCAGAAAATCCTTATCCCTTCAGGCTTTGTGAACCTATGGGATAACTGGAGATAAAATTGCTGCATTCTAAGTTCTAATCCTCCCATGATGTGAAGGAGCTTAGATGTAGAATATGTGTCCTTTGATTTCAGATTAACGCTTGTCATAACTGTTATGAACGGAAGTTAGTCATGGAAGTGCAACCTGTCAAGAAGAATTCGGAGTTTAATTGTCCGAATTGAATACCCCCGGCACAGTAGTCCCGCACTCCGGGCATGCTCCATTCAAGATATTGTTTTGCAAAACGCTGTGCCAGTCCCTTTTGATCAACTCTGCCCTGCACTCCGGACAATAAGTAGTTGAAGCTTTTATGTCTGATACGTTCCCAACGTAACAATATTTTAAACCGGCGTCTAATGCTATCTCCCTCGCCTCATTTAATACGTTTGGGTCTGTTCGCGGCAGATCCATAAGTTTGAAATCCGGGTGAAATGCCGTGAAATGAAGAGGAGTTTCGTCTCCGAGGTTTAAAAGAATCCAGTCAACCATTTTCCTGAATTCATCTGACGAGTCGTTTAAAGTAGGGATTATCAAGTTGGTGATCTCAATCCAAACATCTGTTTCGTTTTTCAGCCATTTAAGAGTATCCAGCACAGGTTCAAGTTTTGATAGAGTTATCTTACCGTAAAATTCCTGCGAAAAAGCCTTTAGGTCTACGTTTGCGGCATCCACGTCAGCATATGCGTCCACCCTTGCTTCAGGAGTTATGTAACCTGCCGTAACCCAGACGCTTTTTATCCCTTCCTCTTTCGCTAATTTTGAAATGTCCATTGCGTATTCCGCCCAGATGGTCGGATCGTTATATGTAAATGCGATAGATGGACACCCGTTTTTCTTTGCAATTGCGATCACGTCTTCGGGAGAAGCTTCAAGGCTATTTGCGTCATCGATCTTTACCTTCGATATGTGCCAATTTTGACAGAATTTACAACCAAGGTTACATCCCGCCGTTCCGAAACTCAGAACCCCTGTGCCCGGCAAAAAGTGAAACAACGGCTTTTTTTCTATCGGGTCGACAGCAAATCCGGTCGGTCTCCCGTAGGCGATGTTATATATTTTACCATCGTAATTTTTCCTGATATAGCAAAATCCTGATTTTCCTTCCGGAATTTTGCAATACCTCGGGCAGAGCGTGCATTTTACTCTGTCGCCTTCAACAGGCGTTTGCCAATTCCCTAAGTGTCTAGTGTTTAGACTCATACTAATATACTTTAATAATGTACTTTATATACTAATCTAATATAAGTCACTATATCTTAACCCATTTTACTAATTTTAACTTCGCCAGATCATCTATTATCCGTTCGGTGACGCCTAAATCGAACGGACCGTACTCTGCATTCACAATCCTGTGTATTTGTGAGATATTTCGTGCGCCGTTCATGTGATTTACAATCTCGTATCTTATCAGATCAAAATGTTTTGTGCTGTTATTCCTATACCATTCATAATTGTTGCCTAATTTATTTTCAAACCAAATGTCGGCATACGAATCATATACGGGACCGATAAATTTTCTTTCGGGAATCCTCGCTGCCTTGCCCGTTTCTAAATCCGGTGCCTCGATCGAAGTCATCCCGAGCCTGCCAAGGAATATTTTCTTCTCCGACTCCCCGAGCTCTTCTATGGCGACCGTGTACATCTCTTCCACAGCTACATCAGTTGATCTCAAACCCTTAATCGAGTTTATTGCTTTTACATCGACACCTGTCTGAAGATCTATTTTGCTCAATGCGTGCCTAAGCGATTCGATTTCTGAATTTTCGTCCGATGAATACGAAACTTCGAGTCCTGTCTCTATTATACGCTCACGCGCTCTGGCAAAAACGAGCAGCGCAAGCTTGTCAGCTTCTTTATTCCCGGCCTTTGCAAGCCACAAAGCGGTATATGCCCCTATGATAATACTCCGCTTCATTGTTGTCGGATCTATTTTATCAAGAGAATCCTCGTTTGTATGATGATAAATGTCAGACCAATATCCGAGCGCCACGGTCGGGATTCCAATAAGAGGATCATTCAGCATGTCATGATCACTCCCCAGTTTATTGGCCAGTACGGTGTAATTAAATAAGTTATCAGACCCTTCCGCTGAGCGGACAGCTCTTTTCTCTACCTCCCTTACAACTTCGGCTATGAGATCATTCAAAAAAGTTGGAGACGACGCCGGTGTTTTTATAACCTCTAATTTTGAATTAGTCAAGTTGGTATCTTCGCCCACCATATCAAGGTTTAGCCCCGCAAACGCTCCATCCAATTCATCGATATTCTTTGTAAGATACGCCATCGTTCCGAAATGTTCGGGCACCCATAAAAAACGGATTGAGCGTTTCGGCTGACTGATCTTCCCGGATTTTACGAGTTGCTTTACGACTCTTGCTATTTCGAGGATAGCCGCCGAACCGCTTGCGTTGTCGTTTGCTCCCGGCTTATAATGATCGAGATGACTTATCAGGACAAACTGCTCCGAACTGTTTGAACTACCGGGTATGAGCGCGCTTAACACTACCAGCTTGCCCGGATGGATTTTTGCGCTGACCGTGGCGTTCAGGACTATTTTTTCTCCCGACTCGATCAGATTCAATAAGTTCTCCGATCTGCGTCTTGATATTTGAAATCCGAATCCCACTTTTTTGATCTCACCCGCCGTTGGCCAGAGTCCGTTATACCGCACGGCATCCACTAATTCAGGCCTATCATCATCCGCAGGCCTAATTACCACACCCATTGCTCCTCTTTTAATTACCGCTTCCCTGTGTACTTTGGCTGCATACCCGTAAGCCATTACAATCTTATTCCTTATGTCTCTACCATCATAATCTTCAGCCGAGATTCCCTCTCCCACGTCTATCAGCTCGCCGCGCCACTTACCTCCGTTTGAAAGTGTGGTAAGACTCGTCGCAACCTTGCTATAATCGGCAATTGTTCGTTCGTAAGGTTCCTCCATTTTCAGAACGGCGCTCTTGACCGACCAAGACAGCGGTGAAGTGATTCCGTTATATCTTGTTTTGCCGTCTGACTTGTACTTATGCATTTTAATGTCGTTTACACCATACTCCTCAAGTTTACCTTTAACGTATTCTGCCGCCTTCAAATATCCCGCTGTTGCCTGAACCCGATGATTTGCCGATATATACCTGACATGCTCTTTCGCGAGAATTCCGGAAACTTCGTGTGAGACCAAGTCGAATAAGTGTTTATCTATTATCCCCGAATCTTGAAAAGCTGGAACTGAACTTGTATGGATTAGACAGATATATAGGGCGTACCTAAGATTCATTATTGACCCTTTCGGGTACGAAATTATACTAATCTGTCGAATGAAGCAACACTTAAACCTATTATGCCGAGATAAAAATCATTACCTGAATCTAAAAAAGTGTGGGGCATTACTTTTCTCGAAATTTGCATGTTATATATTTGATATGATAATTTGGTGGGGTAATAACGCAATTAGGATAGACTGGGAATTATATATTGAATATCAAGCTGAGAAAGTTCTGCTCTCTTGTAACAGCGTTCGGACTTGTATTCACTTCTGAAATGATTTCGGCGCAGGTCGATATAGGTCAGCTGGTACCAGATTTCGAGTATAACGATCTCGCCGGAAACGGTCACAATCTTTCCGATTATCAGGGAAAGGTGGTATTCATCGCCTTAATCGGTTACGGCTGTCCTTTTTGCAGAGCGGAAGCGCCTTCCACCGAAGCAAACATATGGCAAGTATATAAAGATAATCCGTTTCAGGCTCTGGCGCTGGATACCTGGGACGGCTCTTTAGCGCAGGCTCAGTCCTATGCTGACATTTCCGGAATCACGTATCCTCTTCTTATTGAAGCAAGTTCAGCTTTGGACCTGTTTGGAATGACGTACGATAACTATGTCGTCATAGATCATCAGGGAGTGCTCCGTTATTCAAGCGCCGGTAACGGAAGCCTGGGGGAAAGGTACAGACTCAGCGACATTCAGGATGTAATAGAGGAATATCTTGCGAAGACCGGACTGAATCCGGGTGAAATTCCACTAAATTTTGAACTATCTCAAAACTATCCGAATCCATTTAATTCTTCTACTCTGATAAATTATTCGATTTTAAACAGAAGCCACGTATCGCTTCAGGTATTCGACGTCCGGGGGCGATTGATAAGTACGATAGTTAACGCTTTTCAACCTCCTTCCGAGTATGAGGTCGAATGGAGTCCAAATGGAATTCCAACCGGGATTTATATATACCGTCTTATGACTGACGGAACCGTTATCACGCGCAAAATGCTTTTTATAAAATGATGATCAAATCATTCTTTACTCTGGTTCTACTGATATTTCTCGGAGCGGACGCTTATTCTCAGGATAAGGCGCATCGGTTTAATCTATCAAATTTAGATGGGGAGCAGTACGACCTTAAAACACTCTTATCCGGAGGACCTGTGTTGATCGATTTCTGGGCTACGTGGTGTGAACCCTGCAAAGAATATTTTCCCTACTTAGAAAAATTGCACCGCAAATATAGTAAAGATGGTTTAACGATTGTAGGGATCAGCGAGGACGGTCCGCGAAATCGAAGTAAAATACGCTCATTCCTCCGTTCGATGGACATATCTTTCATAATCCTTCTCGACGAGACTGCGGAAGTGATGTCCGACTATGGAGTTTACAGTCTCCCCTCTTGGTTCCTGGTCGGGAGCGATGGCAAGATTTTGAAATCCCACAGAGGTTACACTACCGGCGATGAATTGCTGCTGGAGAACGAGATCAAGTCCATTCTCGACAAAGTCAGAGAATAGCGGGAATTCTTACCCTATAGCAAGGTCATAATAGAATATACCGCATAATCATATCTCTTCTTCTATCTGCGAATACGCTTCTTGCTCAAGTCAGCATTTATAACTTTGCTGACAATCAGTTTGGAAATTCGAGGATCGGCACTGAGAAAGAATATGGCTTATATAATCAATTTAATGCCAGATATTCTGAAGGCGATCTCCTTTTCGGAGTAAGAGTTGAGTCTTATGGCTCTACAGATTCACTTGAGGGTTACAGGGCTGTGACTCAGCGGTACGTTGAATTCCGGCAGGATGATCTCAGAATAAGAGCGGGAAATTTCTATAATATATTTGGCAGCGGAATAGTATCGAGAGCCTTTGAACTTCCCGGCGTAATTCTTGATGATTTCAGGACTAAAACCAGATATTCGCCGTCCAGAGATATCGATGGCGTTCTTATTGAGTACCTGCACCCTTCATACAAATTGAACCTGATGATGGGAGTCCCGGTTGAAAGTACCTCCTCCCCGGCAGTAAAAGACCGTAGGTCTGGAAAGATACAGGGCTTGAACGCTGAATATCACATGAATACCATTCTTGACTTCGGAGCTTCATATTTACACATCAAACCCGATGCAGGTTCAGACGATGAAATATACTCATTCAGAATGAACCTTAATTCGGATGCTTTTCGAAATCTGATTCAGGTAGAAGACCTTTATATGCATATCACAGGCGAAGTGAGTAACAGGAACAGACATTTATTAATTAGAGGGTTCACGCTCTCCAATGAAATTCCTCACGCTCTTTATTTAGCGGCGAATCTCGATTACAAAAAATTCAGTCTCAGCGCCGAGTATAAAGACTACATGAACTATAACATCGGGGTTAACGATCCTCCCTCTCTGATTAAAGAACACTCCCATCTGCTCCTGAACAGAGATACCCACGTTCTAATACCTACAGATGAAGAAGGGTACCAGCTTGAAGGGCATTACTATCTTTCAGCATCTACCTCATTTACGGCAAACGTAAGCTTTGCCCGGAATGAATTATTTATCCATCCAACCGATTTTTCGGAACGTTTTTTTGAAATCGAGCATAAATTTAACGACGATCTTGACGGCGCGCTTTATATAGCCGGCTCGAAGAATGAGTTCGAAGCAATCTCGAATAAAAACACGATTGGAACGGTGTTGAATTATGATCTTGGCTCGAGAACTGGTATCGGAATCGACGTGTCATACCAAAATGCCACGAGGGATTTTGAATATTATTTAGAAGAGGACGATAATTCCAGGTCATTTTCACCTACTGAATTCAGCAATCTGTTGATATCCGGTTCCATAGGCAGGTCGAAAACCTTCAACTTCGGTTTGATAACAGAACGAACGACAGACCCGTTACTGACCGACGACCCGTCTACAAGGGAAACAACTGAAACCAATCCACGATGGTGGTCATCATTTTACCTTTCGTTTGAGCCGGGTAGAAACCATGAAGTGAGAATTTTCGGCGGTCAACGCAGGGGAGGTCCGGCATGCACAGCCGGCACCTGTTATGACGTGCTGCCTTTTGAAGGCATCGAACTAATTGTCATCAGCCGATTCTAATGGAAAGTCGCTGCCAATAATCTTAACGACATTTTAAAAGATAGTCCGGATCATGTTCTCGAATGCTGCTCAAAATGGATTGAAGGTGCCGATCAAAATCAGATCTGGACAATCAAAACCAGGATTGCCGATTGCCGGGAACCTATGCGTTGACTCTGTTTTGTAACGGAAGTGAATTTAAAAGGCTGAAATTTCAGTATGCGGGATGACGACTACTTCTTGATTTTTTTCATTAAGTGAATCTCGTCCCTGAGGAGCGCAGCTGATTCATACTTCTCACCGCGAACAGCTCTTGCGAGTTTATTCTCTAACTTTTCAAGATCAGACGGCGGATGATCGGATGAAATATCAGTTTTCCACTCTTCCAAAAATTTTATCTCCCTAAAACCGTATAATGAGTCCTGCAAGTCCAGAGTCTCCCTTGCTTCGTTTATCATGCCTATGCCTTTATCCACTATCTTCATTACCACGTCATCTTTATCCTTCTCTAAGGCTAACCTGCCTCTCGCAAGAGTATTTATCATGATTATATACGGTCGGAATTGCTCATAACTCATAAAATCGGATTTATCCTCGGCGTAGCTGCTCATAAGATCGAGTATACCAATATTATGCTCGGTATCTTTTATCACACCATGGTATTTCTCAAGTTCTAAGAGACTTATGTATCGATGGTAATATTGTATTGCTTCATGGCGCAGCAACTCGCATTCTTCAATGCTCAATTCCATGTCGCTCTCCTCTACGCCTTTGTTGTCTGCATTTTCGATCTTTTCAAGATAATAATCGAGGAGCGATTCTTTGTTATGCGGTTTGGTCCCGTCAGGGCGTCCTTCCAACTCCAATTGGAGCAAGCCGAGATCGAGTCTTATCTGAATCTTTTCTTTTCCGTCGGTACCTTCGACAAGCCGTACTGAGAATCCGTACGGATCATAGTGCCATTTGTCTAATATGTTCTTTATATCCATATAATCGTTTTAGCTCTTTATGGAACCGATTTCAGCGGATAATTAACATTTATTTTACAATAAACGTTAACTATTGATCCATAGCGCATCCACAGCCGGGACCACAGCCCATAAATTCCTGTGCCTCGGAAGATTCAGATGAGGCAAATACGGACATCCTCCTCTCAGTTTGTTCCGAACTGCACTTCGGGCAGACGGTAATATCTGTGACGCTTCCGAACGTCTTAAAAAATATGTCGAAATTGTGGTTGCAATTGTGACAACTGTATTCGTATGTAGGCAATTTATTTCTCCGGAATTTTATTCTCTAATTTCATTCTCCATCAATATAACATATGTTACTCTATCAGATTTGTCAATATTTTTCACCATTCTAATTTCCACTTCCCCCCGAATAGATTATACGTGAAACCCCAGTACCAGAAGATATCCTGAACTTCAGTCGATTTTCTGTACTTGAATACTCCTCCGGCGCGAAATTCTAATTTCTTGAAATTGAGTCCTGCTCCGAAATCATAGATAGTGCGGGACGGATCTTCGGGTGTCTTCTTACGGGGTATCGATAAAAAACTGCCACCTGCATATAAAAACGTCATTATTCGAGTTCGTATTCCCCTTTTACCGTCGGGTCCGAATTCATCCGGTTCGATTATTCCCAGCGGTGAGAAAAAAATGTAGGGCGCTAAAAGCGATACAAAAATTTGCGAGTCACGCATGTACATCACTTGAGCAAATTCTACTCCCCCTCCTATCATTGGTTTTCTTCTGAGCATAACAGTCCGAAATATGTAAATGTCCACTCCGTTTGGAGGACGGGCATCAACGCCGATCGGACTTACATAAGTTATCGATTTTACGTCGCCATCGTACTTCTCAAGGTTTCTTGGAATAATGCTGCAGGCGACATTCAGAATAATAAAGAGTAAAACCGCTGATGATTTTGATAACCGCTTCAATTCATTATAAGAATAGGAAACTATGAACACTACATTATTCATGCGCTCCCTCATCATTCAACGTTTTCAGATTAGAACGTAAACTCGGTTTCGATTGACATTAACTTTATAGTCTCGTCATCTCCCCTAATTTTTCCGTCTCCGTTCCTGTCGATGTAGGTCTGTTGAACCCGGATCAGGAGCGTGACGCTCGGCGCGATTTCATACCCGATAAGATAGCCTAACAGCATGCTCGGTGTTTTTATGAAATCAAATACGTTCGGTACGTTCGTCTGTTGATAGAAGAGAGACGCTCTGTTGATCTTCGGAATAAATACGGGGTCAATCGAAATGTCTGCAAAGAAACTTTCAAAGTTTGGGGTGCTGTCAGGATTGCTGCTTTGCATCTTTGAATATGAAGCCGATAAGGTAAATAGGTTCAGCAAGTTTATCGAAGCTCCTCCAAACACTCCCGATAACGGATCTTTAATAGATTTCAGCAGAAGTTCTTCCCGAGTTTTTGCTATGGTACTATCGCCGGCTTGAACAAAGAGATGAGCCCTCTCAATATCGTACGTCTGGTTAAAATAGTTTCCGATAAATTCTTTGCCGTATTGGCGGTATTCGGCTCGCAGAAATACCGGACCCAGGGTGGCGCGAACTCCCGGGAAGGTGAAACCTGACCCGAAATCCTTTATTGCCGCCACTTCACCATAAGCCGTTATACCAATCAAATCATTGCTGAAGAGAGCATACTCAATATCTACTCCGTATGAAGATACTCCGTCCTTTTTATCCTTAAAACTCAGGGGAGTTTTTAAGCCGACAGCTCCATCCAGGTCGTTATTGAAAACACCAAACCTCTGCGAGTTATCAGTGTAGCCGTCTCCATCCCGGTCAGGATCTATCTCGTCCGGGATCCCGTCACCATCTGAATCTACCGCATATTTTTTGTCATCGGGAAAATCATCAACGGCGTCAGGAACACCGTCACCGTCTTTATCGGGCAATCCGGCGAATTGATCGCCATCCAATACGAATGTGCCTCCGATCCTTAAGTTCCCGATAAGCGGATATGTAACTCTCGTACCGACAAGCCCCGGACTCCCCAATTCGCGTAGATTCGCTACCAATCCCTGAAACTTGATCTTACCGAATTCACGGTGACCCAACAGACCTACTCTCCGGATTTGAGGATACTCTATCATATTGCTGTAATTGTCCATGATGAGTCCCTGTCCCATGGTTACATTCGTTAAACCTCCGGCGCGAATGTAAAACGGGTCGTCCGGCTGGTTGTAGCGAATATAAAATATTTTATCTACAGCGTCTAAAGGTTCGTCCCAATCTTCTTCCCTTAAATTTCCGTCAGCATCAAAATACAGATTCAAATCCAGTCCAACCCCAAACGGACCGATAGGAAAATCGGGTCTGATGCTTATTTGGTTGTAAACCTGCCCATCTAAGACTGCAGCGCCCACGCTTGCGGAAAGTCCGATGCCGCCCGGCAGTTTTGAACCTCCCTTTTCCGGAGACAGGGTTGGTTCGGATTCCTGCTCAGACTGCTCCTGTGCGGGAGTCGGCTGTTCCGGGCTTGACGGAGCCGGTTCTTGATCAGGCGATTCTCCACCCTCTCCTTCCTGCTCACCCTCAGGTTCTGTATCCGGGTCCGACGGAATCGTAGAGGGGTCGGTAGGATTGATGTTCATAGTTCCCGTCCAGGTTGATATAATCGTATTCCCCGCTGTTAAAAGCATTGATAGTCCGCTCTCGATATTCAGGATCTCCACACTGCCTTCCAGGCCGATAAAGGTATCAGTCCCGTTCGGATCAACAGTCAACCAAAAATCGGTGCCTTTCACAGAAGCGACACTGACCGGCGTAATGATCTCATATTCTCTTTTGTCTTGATAGTTTATTGTGGTTCGCAGGGCGCCCCGATCGATCCTTACCTGTCTCAAACTCCGGGTCGGCGATACATTCCCCTGGATAGTCATTCTCGTGTTTTCTTTCATCTTCAACATGCTTTTGTCGTCCGTAAAAAGTATCGCGAGAAAACTTGCCGCAGCAGTCCTCAGCGAATCGAAATTTGAGAACCATGTTCCAACCTGAATCTGTTCATCGGAAGTTTCAAATCCGGCGGGTTTTCTGAATGCCTTACCGCTTTTCTTGAGAGCGAGCGCCGACTCGTCAACGCTCTGAGCAAACGGGGAATTAACTAACAGAAATATAAGGAAAAGAGCCGGGATAATCGTTTTAAGAAAGAACATCATAAATCTCCGTAAAAATTTTCATCGATAGTAATAGTAGTGTAAACCTGCCAAGCGTTTACCGGGTAACAACTTAATTGCACTTCAGTCTAAAGGCAAGCAGAGAGTTAGCTTTGTATATCGGTCTACCTCTATTATCCTTCTCTATTTCAGCTGTGTTTGGCTCTACCTGTGTTAAAACATTCACCGGTTTGGTAATTGGCTTTCTGACCGCTAATACCAAGTTCTCGGCAATTCGATCTCCTGCTACACTAACACCCTAATTTTTAATGATCATTTGAGTCGCGCAGCAATGCTCAGACTATCCATCTCACTGAACAGGAACACGACACTGTCAACGTTGGTGAAACTCTCAATTCCAAGCAGGTCAAACTCAACGTGCCTCTTATCCGATATCCTGGAGGGATATCTATCTCCCGGTCTTCTATAAAGTGAATAACGCTTTCCATATCTGTCAAACCAATAAGAATCCTTCTCGGATTCCAATAACAGATAACTACCGCTGTAATTCATCAATTTTATTCTAATGTATTTTTGCCTGCCGATGGTTGAACTTTTTTTTCTAACCGAAACATAGATTCCCTTCTTTCCTCCCCAGTAGTCTGATTTGTGGTATTGTTCTTCAAGAATAGGTTGAGGTGAATCGTTATTTTCTCCACCGATATTGAGTCTTGAGAAATGACCGCCGCAACCGTATATCCACATACTCAGTGGAAGGAATGCTGAGATAAATAATTTATTATAAATCGGATTCATTCATTTAACTCCAAACCTAAAGCTAACAGAGATTGATATAGTTATCAAGTCTAATTGTACCCTGTACAATATAGTTTAAAAATTTATTTGATTGAGCATATCTTGTATAAGTGCTGATTTTGGTATGCAAACGAGAATAAGAGATACGGGACCTTGCTTTCAGGATCTCACAGAGGGTTTCAATCAGTTTATTCTATAAACTCGGTGAGGCTTTCATCCTCACGTTAAGAA
>JADFGO010000011.1 GCA_022567655.1 Candidatus Neomarinimicrobiota bacterium | reverse complement strand
TAAGATAGAAGAGGTTCGGAAGAAAAAGAGGGCTTCGGTAAAGGTTGAGTTAGGAGATAGAGAAGATTTCGAAGATGATGATATCAGAATCTTCCGTTCGAGATTTGATATCGCTCCAAAGACTTTTCATTTCGATTTCTTCGATCACGATTTTGACATGAATATTATGATGCAAGGTCTTCGTAACGAAATTGATATTAATCTCAGGAATAGTCTAAAAGGGTTGAGGGAAATTTTGTATAAGACGAAGGAGATTGTAATAGAACCGGAAAAAATTATATAACGATTAGTGGTAAATAACAATTTCGAGCCCCGGCATAAGCGCCGGGGTTTTTCATATCCATCGGCAATTTCAGGTATCAGTCAGTCCGTCAGTTAACAGATCAGCCGACTGCCGGAACGGGATTCCGACCTGTTCGACTAACCAGCCCGACATCGGTCTGGCGGGTGCCAGGCGGGTCGGAAACCCTTAAAAGGGTTCCATGAGAAATCTTTATCCGATCTAACCCCCGACTCAAGTCGGGGGTTAAGAAGATGTGTTCGTAACAGGTAAACCGTTTTTCCCGAAGGTCATGAAGGAATCCCTCTGAGGAACCCATCGTTAATCTAAATTGTAGGGGCAATTCACGAATTGCCCTAAGTACAACTTCTGAGTTGTCCCTACAAATTCCATCGAAGAATTGCGTGCGAGTTAGGTCACGTGTAAGTCCCGCCAACGGCGGTGACCCTGACCGCCACGATCAATTTACTTACTATTTGGATAATTGTAGGGGACGCAGATCTGCGTCCCCTACGGAGTTTCACGCAAATTACTGGATCAGTGTGGCGCAGTCACCCTGAGCGAAGTCGAAGGGTGCCTGCGTTATAATATCGTGGACAAAAGGCAAACCGGGCTGACGTCTGTAAGAACAAATAAAACGATGATGTCATTCTGAGCATAGCGAAGAATCTCAGACAGGTTACTTAGAAGGAATCTGGGATTCTTCGGTCGTTCCACTCCCTCAGAATGACTAATATTATATAGTAAAAAAAGGTTTTGAAGAGAGAACCGGGGGAGTTTACATTTACCGTTCAAATGAGATTGAAAATCATATCGGCTTTATTCCTATACTTCTCCGCGGCGGGAGAATTTCTCTCAGCACAAAAATACTACTGGCCCACAAATGCAAGCAAAGCGATTACATCGACGTTCAGTGAATTTCGCCCGGGGCATTTTCATTCGGGGATAGACATAAAAACATGGAACAGGGAAGGATATAAAATATTTGCGGTCAGTGACGGGTATATATCCAGGGTACGGGTATCCCCGTACGGCTATGGAAAGGTGATTTACCAGAAGCTCTCAGACGGTAACACCGCCGTTTATGCGCATCTGAGGAGTTTCACCGAGGATATTGAGAAAGTCATTAAAAAAAACCAGAACAGTTCCGGAGAGTACAGGGTAGACATTCAATTTAATTCGTCACAATATCCTGTGAAAAGAGGAGAGACAATAGCCTTAAGCGGTAAAACGGGTACTAAATATCCGCACCTTCACTTCGAAATAAGGGACTCCCGGAACAATCCTATGAACCCGTTGGCTTTCGGTTTCAAGATAAAGGACGCGGTTCATCCGACTCCCGTCAGGCTTGCATTTATCCCATTGGAGAACGGATCCGAAATCGACGGAGGGTTCACTGACAAAACATATAAATTGCACAGGGTAGGGAAATACGTTTACCAGATAAAAGATACCGTTCAAATATACGGTAAGATCGGCATTGCCCTCTCTGCATACGACATGGCAAACGACATCCCCAACAAATACGGGATAAATTCGTTTCGCCTAAAGATCGACGGTGTGGAATATTTCCGGGCGAACTACGAGACGTTTTCCTTTGATAATACGAGGCAGATTGAAGTCGACAGAGAATACAGGCTCTGGAGGAAGGGCAAAGGCCTCTTTCATTCGCTATACGTTAAGCCATATAACACAATGCCGTTCTATAGTAACAGATCCGACGGAGCGCTTGACAGTTCTGTTATGCCCGGTCTTCACTCGTACGAAATAGAGGTTTCAGATTATTATGGAAACAAATCAATAGTCCGCGGCGCCTTCGTGTACAACACTTCTCATTCTGTCAATGTTTCACTGACCGAATTCGCTCAGGGGCAATATAAATTTAAGTTCAGTAAAAGAGGAGTGCCGTTAAGCAGGGTAAAAATATCGGGATATTTACCCGGCAAGGGATATGTGAAGCTCAGCTCAAAAACTATCGGAAAAAATAAAACAAGCATAACGACATCATTAACAATAAACTCTCAGCTGTACGGGCATCTAAGGATTGATGGGCATGACATTATCGGAGCTTCTTTACTACCGGTCTTCGTGAGTTTGCGAGAAGAAAAATCAAAAGTTGAAAATGATACGATCAAGTTTGAAATCTATGACAAGCATATGGCTATAATCTATACTCATTCGGAACTCCTTTCTGAGGCGCCTGTGTTGCGGTTAAAGAATGGGCAGAATAAGCCCTTGAATATACCGCTGAGACAAACTGAAGCGTTCAGATATGAGGCTTCCGTCCCGCTTGACATTTTAACAACCCTTACAATTTTGAGTGTTATTGATGGAAGTTCCGGAGACGTGCTATACGAAGATGTGCTCTCTCTTAACCAGATATCGCATAGAACAGGAGGGACTCTCGTATCCGGGGACGGAAATTTCATGGTACAATTCGATGAGAATTCCCTGTACGGTGATTATTATGGAGATGTAATTATAGAGGATAATAATGATTTTGGAAATATCAACAAAAACCTTGTGACGCCCGTATACAAAATATCTCCCAACTACCAACCTATGAAAGAGATAATAAAAGTTCTGCTCCGATATCCCCACACGACGATAGATAGGGAGAAATTAGGGATGTATTATCACGATATGAAAGAGGGTTGGGTGTTTTTGAAGAGTGATCACGACACTTCCATGACTGTTCTGTCAACGGATGTCTTAAGTTTAGAAAGCTTTGCGGTATTAAGCGATATGATCCCGCCAAAGATTTCGAAAGTAACACCTTTGGATCGCTCAGTCGTTTCGAAAGAGAATCTGAGGATATCAGCAGAAATCACCGATGACCTTTCAGGAATCGAAGATGAACGCTCGATACAGTTCAAATTGGACGGCAAAAAATTGATATTCGAATGGCATCCGGCTTCCAATACAGCGACGTACGTGAGTGACAGAAACCTATCGAAGGGTAAGCATAGACTCCAAATCTCTGCTGTCGACAATGCCCGTAATGAATCCGTTATCAATTTTAGTTTTTATATCCGGTAACTTATATGTAAGTTTTGTCAAAACAGACTGAAAAGTCAGTCGGTTGCTTTCCATGAATTTCACTTAAATCGTTTTTTTGCCATAGTTTGTGAAACAGCAACCCGGGATGCCGATTCTGATAAGGTTATGAAAAAAAAGTTTAAGTTTATATTTCTAAGTCAGCTGCTTCTATTCAACACACAAATAACGGGAGCAGAGCATCTAAATGAGAAAGCCCGTGTGCTGCTCTTCGGTGACAGTCTCACTGCCGGGATGTATTTTCTATATCTCGACGATGAATCTGCGAAACAAGGCTGGGCGGCACAATTACTATCGAAAACCGGTATCGAGCCGGACTTACCCGGATTCGATCACCCTTATCCACTGGATAATCTGACACTAACCAAGAATGGCTTCGGGTTTTTGGGGTTGAGGAATATCATCAATTTGCTCCCAAGCGCATTTACCAAAGGCAGGCGTAAAAAGGATAGAAATATTATCGCTGTTCCCGGCCAGACTCTGAAAGAAGTATTAAACCAGTCGTCTGAAAATCATGGTAAAAAATCTGCATCCTGGATTTTTGGAAGAGTGCTGCTCAGGCAGAACGAGAGTTTGATCCGGGCGGCTGAGAATTCCGGAGAAGAATATGAGTGGATAATTTTGTGGATAGGCGCCAACGACTTGCTCTCTTCGTTCGGAATGCTTGGAGATGCTACACCGCCTTCTCAAGAAGAATTTAAAAGAGATTACGCTGTTCTCGCAGCGCGACTCGGACGACTTCTCAAGGACGAGGTTGAGGCGAGTCATCTGCTCTTTCTGACATTACCTGACGTTACACAACTGCCGGTATTCACAGATCTCCCCGCCGGCTCAGTGAACGGATCGGAAGTGCCGTATCCCGAGGGAAGCAAAACTTCAGCGTTTCTGACCCCTTTCAGAAATAACCGCTTTGAATCCAAAGAGGTCTTCAGTCCTGAAATGCTGCAGAGTGTAAAGGATAGAGCGGCAGCATATAACGCGGTAATAAACAGTGTAGCGGAAGAGATGGGGGCAAGTGTGGTGGATATTTACGGCTTGATGAAACGGCTCGAATCCGAGCCGGGATTCACTTCACAAAATTCTTCATATATCAGTCCGGACCTTCATCATCCATCCTACAAAGGCTATGCAATTATATCTGAAGAAGTGCTTGCAGCGATGGAGAGCATCAGCGGAAATTCTTTAAAAACCGGAAAACCTGCAATAACGGACGAGGTCAAACCGCTGCCGTCAGCCGCCGAGCTGAATACGAATGAAAGGAAAAGAGCATCCAGTCTGATGAGAATGGCAATGCTGATGATGGAAGACGGCAGATTTCCTCCCCGCCCGACTTACAGAGGAAGAGCGGAGTTAGGTGGGAGAACCGGTAACGGGGTAGATTCAGGGTTGAATTTCTACGCTTCAACCGGTGTGGATTTTCCTCCCGTTCCGGTCCGAGTTGGATGGGTATCAAGATTGACGGTCAACTTTAGATTCGGAGCCTCCGTCTCCTCATCGAATAATTTGAAAAGATTAAATGAACTTAGGATCGGCTTTGCAATTGAGCCGCAGGGTAAATGGAATTGGAGGAGGATCGAGACGGGAATTGCCAAGACCAATGGGTCGCGGACAGGATTATACGCCCGGTTTGAATGGCGCATGTTATATATCAACTCGACAAAGCTATTTTCTACCACGCCGTTAGTTGAAGCAGGAATCAGCCTCGGTAAGGTTTGGGGGAGGACAGGTCACAACGGTAATTAAAAGTCAGGTGGATTCTTTATCTGATTAAAAACGTCTTTAACTTTTCGTTCGAGTTCTTCAATCGTTCCCGTATTTGCGATTACGAAATCTGACAGGGCAGCTTTCTCCTCATCCGGGAGTTGATACTTCATTCGACGTCGGACTTCGTCTTCGGTAAATCTACCGGATTTAACGATCCTGTCTATACGTCCATCCTCGGGCGCGGTCACCGCAATAATATAATCCACCGTATACAGCAATTCCCCTTCAAACAGAAGCGCCGCATCGACGGCAATAATATTTTCGGTCATTGAGTGGTCGATTATCAATTGCCTTATCGCCTCTCTTATATAAGGGTGAGTTATCTTATTGAGAGTTGCGGTTGTCGATTTATCTTTGAACGCTTCGGCAGCCAGCCGCTTGAAGGATACTTCACCGGATTCATCCAGAATTCCCATACCGAAAGCCTCGATAATATCTCTTTTGAGATCCGGTTCGGCGGCATAAAGCCCTTTCGCAACCTTGTCCGCCTCTATGACCTTTGCCCCTAATTTACCCAGCATGGAGCTGACCAATGTCTTTCCGCTCCCCATCCCCCCCGTTACGCCGATAATGGTCATGGGTTATAGATCGTCTTTTGAAATTGTCTCGATAATTCTGTCAAATACAGTTTGGGGTCCGCCCCCGGCGGATATGATTGTCAGATTCCCCTTCTTCTTATAGTATTCTACGAGCGGTTCAGTCTGACGAGAGTAAACCGATAAACGGTGTCGAATCGTATCCGGACGGTCATCGTCCCTCTGCTGGAGTTCGCTGCCGCAATTATCACAAATTCCGGTTTCTGAAGGCGGGTGAGAAAGAGTGTTAAATAGACTACCGCAGTTCGGGCAGGACCAACGTGCGGAGAGTCTGTTGACGACCTCATCTTCAAGGATTTCAAAGCTGATGACGTAATCGATCCCAATATCCCTTTGTTCAAGAAGATCGTCAAGACCCTCAGCCTGCGGGATCGTACGCGGGAAGCCGTCAAATATAAAACCGGAGCGGGCATTATCTCCGTCGAGAATGGTCTCGATCATACTAAGTATCAGGTCATCCGGTACAAGCTCCCCCTTTTTCAGGAGTCGGTCGGCAAAAATTCCCAGCTCGTTTTTCTTAGCTATGTTGTCTCTCAGAATATCACCGGTCGAAATTTGAGGTACTCCGAATTTTTCGACTAATAGCTGCGCCTGTGTTCCCTTACCTGAGCCGGGAGGGCCCAATAACACCATTCTCATTGACAAAGCCTAAATTATTAAATTAGAACGCCTGCAATAGTCGCTGTCATCCATGATGCTAACGCTCCTCCGAACATAGCTTTGAGACCTATTTTCGCAAGGTCCGAGCGCCTTCCGGGCGCGATCGCGGATATACCGCCGATTTGGATTCCAATAGAGGAGAAATTGGCAAATCCGCAAAGAGCGTAGGTGGATATGATCAATGAACGTTCGGAAAGATCGCCGACACTGACATGGCTTCCCAGCTGAGCGTAGGCGACAAATTCATTGAGGGCAATTTTAACTCCAAGAAGATTTCCTACCTTATCCGCTTCGTTCCAGGCGACACCCATGGTCCATGCGAGGGGACGAAGAAGAGTACCGAAAAGCGTCTTCAGCGAGCCCGGAAACAGACCGAGATATTCGCCGTTAACGGGAGAAAATCCTCCGCTTCCAGTATAAGTTTGATAAGTGCCGCCGAGTAACCTTCCGTCGATCAAGCCGTCCATAAAATTTAGTATTAAATCTACCAGTCCGATCAAGGCTATAAACGCGAGAAGCATGGCGCCGACATTTACGGCTAACTTCAATCCGTCCGTTACACCGGCAGTTGCGGCATCGAGCAGGTTGACGGAGGTTTTAGTCCGGGGTATTTCGACATCGCCGGCAGTTTCAGAATGTTCAGTCTCCGGATAAATGATCTTTCCGATTACCAGCGCCGCGGGCGCCGACATCACGCTCGCCGCGATCAGGTGTCCGGGGTCTATGCCCATACGGATGTATCCGGCCAAAACACCTCCTGCGATAGTTGCGAATCCACCGATCATAACGGTAGCGAGCTCCGAGACCGTCATCCCGTTCAAAAAGGGTTTGATGAGAAGGGGGGACTCCGTTTGTCCTACGAAGACGTTTGCACTGCATGAGAGAGTCTCAGCCCCGCTGGTTCCCATCGTCCAACGCATGAATTTAGCCATCCCTCCAACTATCACCTGCATTACCCCGAGATGATAGAGTATTGAAAGAAATGCCGCAAAAAATATTATGGTGGGAAGTACTGCAAAGGCGAACTGGAAACCGAATGTATCATAATATTTCGGATCAATGAGGTTACCGAACAGGAAAGCCGAGCCGAGATCCGCAAGTTTTAAAAATGTATTTACTTTTGCTGATAACATCTTAAAAACTGTTTTACCATCTAAATTATTGGTAAGCAGAAACACCCAACTTGAAATTAAAAATGAAGAAACTAAATATTTTTGATATTCTGTTTTTTTAATAAATCGGAGTATAAAAATGGCTATAAATGAAATTCCCAATACGATTGTTGTCATACCGAATCGTGCAAATTTGTATAACAAAAATGCATATAAACCTGAACCCAATAAAATCAGGGCAGTGTGTATTAGCTGAGCGTTCCTATCAGATTTTTGATTTATCTCGTCCTTGAATGCGTACATTAGTATCAAAGAGAGGAACAAATACATTCCGGAAAATGAAACAGAAAGTGTCACATTCCATATCGATATCGGATTTCCGAGAATGATCGAAGCAAACAATAATTGAAGTCCTAAGCCCCATAGTATTATCCTCGGGCGAATTTTGCTTTTATTATTCGACATAAGGAATGCGATGCCGATAAACACCAATAATCCGAATAGACTGACAAATCTCATTGCTTCACCTATTGTTATTTATTATTTACTAAGAGACTTCCGGCGGAGGTTCATAACATTCACGACATCGCGCTTCATAGGCTTCGTTTGCTCCAATGACCACTTTCTCGGTTTGCGATGTCAACCTCTGCGTCTTGTTTGCAGGCTGACCGCAAACCATGCAAACCGCGAGTATCTTATCAACGTATTCCGCTATCGCCATAATCTGGGGCATAGGTTCGTACGGTACCCCCCTGAAATCCTGATCGAGTCCGGCTACTATCACTCTTTTACCGGAGTTTGCGAGTTCGTCTATGACCTTTACGATCCCGCGGTCGAAAAATTGTACTTCATCAATTCCGAGCACATCCGCTTCCATCCCTTTTTCTATTATTTCGGATGGTTCCTTGACTGCTATCGACGGGATCTTCCATTGGCTGTGAGAGACTAAATGGTCTGGGCTGAATCTGTCATCAATTTCCGGCTTAAAAATTGCCACTTTGAGCTTGGCGATCTGGGCGCGCCGGATTCTTCGAATCAGTTCTTCCGTTTTACCGCTGAACATTCCGCCGCATATAGCTTCGATGGTTCCTCTGCCTGATTGAGGTGTGTGCATTTTATTTCCCTGATTTTTTCACTGAATTCATTCGCTCGGTTAATAGAGCGGACACTTTTGTTTTTAGGAGGTCCACTGCTACGTTATTATAACCTCCGCCGGGTATGATAATATCGGCATACGCCTTTGTCGGTTCCACGAATTGTTCGTGCATAGGTCTGACACTTTCCTGGTACTGTTTCACGACAGAATCGATATCGCGTCCTCTCTCATTCGTATCGCGGTTCAGCCTTCTGATAAACCTTGTATCGGAGGGGGTGTCGATATAGACTTTAATGTCCATCATAGCCCTGATGCCCGGATCGAAAAGTGTGAGAATCCCTTCGAGGATGATGACAACGTGATCTTTTACAGTGCGCTTTTGTTTTTTACGAGTGTGAGTTTTATAGTCATAGACAGGAACCTTTACAGCTCTCCCTTCCATTAGTATCTCTACCTGATGCCGCATCAGTTCAAAATCGAAAGCATTCGGATGATCGAAATTGCGATTGTTTCTGTCGTCAATCGGAATATCTGAATGATCACGATAGTACGAATCCTGTTCTATGATAGCTACCTGATTCGAACCTAATTCTTCATAAATCCGGTTCGATACCAGCGTTTTCCCCGAGCCGGTACCGCCTGCGATCCCAATGAGCAGGGGTTTTTCTTTTCCTTTATCAGCCATCGGTTGAAGGAAGCTGTGAGTCGTCAAACGGATGAGCCAGTAGATCGGAGAGATTGTATTTAGTGATTTCCCCGATCCCATCGGACAGATAGACAGGTATATCTTTCGTGTAATCCCAAAGCAATTGTCGGCATGCGCCGCAAGGGGAGGCGCCTGTCTCAGAAACGACCGCTATCGAATCGAACTGGTCGTCTCCCTCACTCAGCGCTTTTACAAGCGCAACTCTCTCGGCGCATATGGTCAAACCGTAAGAAGACGATTCAACATTAGAGCCTGTGTATACTTTCCCCGATTTTGTCAAAAGAGCTGCCCCAACCTTGAAATTGGAGTAAGGCGCACGGGCGTGAGCCCTTGCATTAAGTGCGATTGTCGCTAATTCTTTTGAGTCCATATTTATACGCTATAACGATTTTTGTAGTGTAGGTAATTTAACTAACAGAGATTGATTGAAAAAGGAAAAGAGTGAATGGGAAAAATTTATTTTTATAATACCCGAAGTCATAAACGATGTAATATCATTATGAACTTTTATAAACATAGGCGGGTTCTGCCAAATATTGTTCGAGAGATTTGCCCTTTCCGTCTTTATCGGAGACTATCGGGTCTTCTAATCCCCAGTCGATCCCCAATTGAGGATCGTTCCAGACCACTGTTCCCTCCGAGGAAGGTGAATAAAATCCCGTGCATTTATACATAACGTCCGTTCTGTCCGAAAGCGACAAAAAAGCATGTCCAAACCCTTCCGGAATGTAGAGCAGCCGGTTATTCGCGTCGGATAGAACCTCCTTTACATACTTCCCGAACGTTGGTGAGCCGGCCCTCAGGTCCACCGCAACGTCAACTATTTCTCCAACGGTACAGCGTACGAGTTTTCCCATAGGTGCTGACATGTCCTGGTAATGAATACCGCGCAAAACACCTTTTTTAGACCGTGAATAATTATCCTGAACGTAGATGGAAGGGATGCCTAATTCATCAAAAGCCTGTTTGTGGAAAGATTCCATGAAAAATCCACGTTCGTCCGTAAAACGAGCTGTTTCAATTAGTTTTACTTCCGGTATCTCGGTGTTTATAAGTCGTACATCCATTTGTAGTCCTGAATTGAGAAGGTATATAAAAAGCCGCTTATGTTCAATGAATTTAAGTAACAAAAAAGGGCGTGATACCTCGTGATAGGCTATTTTTAATCACGCCCCGACTGCTTAAGTTCAATCTATAATAATGCGCTTTTTGCGTCCTTGATAAATATTATCGGACTATCTTGGTTATACTTTAGTCGAAGCTTACTTAACGGCAGGTGTCGGAAATCATTAGTTTTAGTTGACGTACGACCGAAATTTATACATATACTCCCATCATTCGGGTTATATGTATAAAGACAGGCAATAAGTAAAGAGTTTCAGAACCTAAATATCAATTTGAGAGATAGGGTGGCAAATAGTTGCCGATAATGCAATATCATTCCGAAAGCCGAAAAAGTGTAAACCGATTAACATTAAGGACTTAGGCTAAAATATTTTCGGATGGCACATAAATTGCACATATAAATTATAAAGAGTTATTTATGAAAAGAGGGATTAATTAAAGCATTTAAAATAAAAACTTCAACAACAGCTACAATGCTCCGTCAGTTGAGTCTTAATATCCACTAAGAGAATGTGCTGGCGGGGCACTTCCCCTCTTCATTAGAAGTTCTCTATAAATATAAGCGCAAATGCCCTAATTCAAAAGGTTTTTTTAAAATTTCGCTTTAAAAATCGGATATGATATTTGAGGATGAATCATCTTCCATAAGTTATTGCCTTATAAGATTCGATAAAAATCAGTTTTCTCCGTTCAGATGAGCCCGGGCTTTTAGTTTCCATAAGATTTTATCATGCATTTCAGCGTCGGAGAGTGTCCTCTCATGATGGACGATATCTGTAGCTTCTTTATAACCGGTTATGGGAATAAATTCGTATCTTTTCAATAATTCAAATTCGATCTTCCCGAAGCATTTTTCTCTCGCTGAATAGCTATTTCTCAATTCCTCCGGGCTGCTGTATGAGTAAACGTTGCTGCCATTATTCATGGATGATTCAATTTGAGAGTAAAACCTTTCCGGGCTATTTAGAAGTGTTGAAGTCGGGATGGTTTTGCTACCGAGATAGTATGGAATATATTGCGGTAAAAATGTTTCACAGAGCAGCTCAGGATGTTCGCCTGTTTTTATGAAATCATCGAAAATGATTCTGTCCGATTCCCGAAGAAATGAGTCTATCTCAATTACCTGTGAATAAACTACCGGTTTATGTAAACTCTTCGGTAATGTATTTCCTATAAAGTTGGAGCTGTTCCAGATACAAACGGTGATGATCAGATATAGACCTGACCTACGGGGATTAGCCGGAATCACGGTCGTCGCCATACTCTTAAAAATCAAAAGCCAGAAGGGAATAAGGAGTATCACCCACAATTTATACTGACCGGTCGCCCACCATGTGAAAAATGCCGGATAAATGATCAGCATCAGTAAAAGAACCCGGGTGGTTCTATCCGGTTTAAAAAATAGTTTTCTAAGCGATACTCCAAGCCATAGAACAGCCGCAAGTGCAAACAAAAGACTCAAAAGATTTGCCGCGATTCCGATAGTATTGAAAATTCCGTGTGCTCCGAGCTTGTACTCGAGCAAGGATTGCCCGCCGGCGAGCGCGATCCCGATCGATTCGAATAAACCGATAACGCTCGCTTTTATCCCGAGCGTCCAGTTATACCCTGAATGAGCGAAGGTTGTCATCCATAAAATCAATTCCTTAAAAGAATCCAATTTTTTAAAGAACGTTCCGACTATAAAGTAGGTGACTATACTAAGAAGACCGGGTAAAACAATTGAATAAGAGAGGAGACGATAATCTCTTCGATTTATCATACTGGTGTAGATGAAAATCAAAGCGAATATGACGTTACTTTGTGATATCATCAGGGCAAAATAGAATAGAACTCCGATAATGAACGAAACCGTTTTATCCGGTTTATTGAGATAGATTACAAGAAAATATAGGCTCCAGGCAAGCAGAGCCATTGATATTACATACGGGTCGGTCTGAGTGCTTAGATGCCAGAATCCGAAGCTGCCCGTTAAAAACAACGAAGCGGTCAAAGCCAATTTATAAGAACCGAGATAACTAAGAGCGATTGAAAAAAAAGCTGCTACGACTAATGCCCCTGCAAGCGAACTAACCGTTTGTATAATGATAATTGAACCGCCGGAATACCCGAACAGAGAGGCTATTTCGTATATACCGCTTAAAAGGGGACGGTAAAACAGGTGATGGGGATGATAATAGCTGAGTAAATTAGGATCGTTATTCTCGACTGCATTTGCATATTCAAATCCGTCTAATATATAACTATGCGGCAGGAACGAGCTAAACAATGCGAAGGAAGCTAATCCTAAAATAACGGGAGTCGAAAATACGTTTTTAATTCTCATTATGATAAAATACAGAGACAGAGCTCCGAAAGTAAATCTTAAATTCGAAATGGCGTGATCAGTCTCATCATGTTCATGAGTATATGACTTTTCAGCTAGGAATTCAGTTAGAGAAATTATAAGTTTAGCATCTAAGACTCGGGGGAAACGACGACAGTTGTTTCAAGGGATGGGTAATGCAGCAATGGCACTTATTTTAGAACGATCAAGCGTTCAATCAATTTCAACACTCGATTAATAATAGCGGAAGTTGAATATTCAATCGTTATTCAGTGCTTCGGGGAAACGCTTGAGGGGTAGTATCACAACTGTCTTTCTGCCGCTGTTCAAATCGGATTCAACAATTGGCATTAAATTTGCGATTTCAAGAGTATGGGGGAGTCATATTTTAGAGGAAACATATGTTAAGAGGGAGAGGAGTATATGATTTCTCTGCCTGATGCTCGAAATGCCGACACTAATTTTATGTTTTTAGCCGGGAAGTATGATTTAACAAAACAAATCAACTTATGCACTCATAAAAAAGAGAGAAAGGATTGGAATTATTGGACTACGATAAGAGCGGAGATCTCCTCAAGACAATTTTAAGTGATATAGTTGACGGGATCATCACTATCGACAGTGCAGGCCGAATAGAGTCTGTAAATCCCGCCGCCGAGCGGATATTCGGTTATTCATCTAAAGAGCTAATGGGCAAAAATGTCAAGATTTTGATGCCCGACCCTTACCATAAAGAGCACGACGGCTATCTTTCCAATTATAACAATACAGGAGATAAAAAGATCATAGGAATAGGAAGGGAAGTCGTCGGCATAAAGAAAGACGGAACAACCTTTCCTATCGATCTCGCGGTGAGTGAATCCACAAGCGGTGATATTAAATTCTTCACCGGAATAATACGCGATATCACCCAGAGGAAACAGATCGAAAATGAGCTCAAACTGTTTAGAAATCTGGTGGACCAATCGTACGATGCGCTGTTTATTATTGAGCCGGAAAGCGGTGAATATCTTGACGTTAATGAAACGGCATGCCGTTACTTGGGATTTAGCAAAAGCGATCTTGTAGGTATGAAAGTTATCGATATTGACGGTAATCTGACAAGCAAGAGAGAGTGGAAAAAACATAGTAAGCAGGTAATTAAAGAAGGATCTTCGGTACGCGAGAGCTTTTACAAACGGCATGACGGGACTACTTTTCCCGTCGAGATCAACGTAAAATCTACCACCATAGCGAATAAAAATTATTTCATTGCGATAGCAAGAGACATAACCGAAAGAAAAAAATCCGGAGCTGAGTTGGACTTGTCGCGTCAGCAGCTCCAGAATCTTTTTGAAAATCTTGATAACGTATTTTACTCATTTGATATCAAAAAAGAAAATCTTCTTGAGATATCGCCGGCATGCTATGTGGTATTCGGGAAAAAGCAGAAAGATTTTATCAAAGACCGATGGTTGTGGAAAGACATGATACACCCTGAGGACGTGAAAACGGAGGATGACGTTTGGAAGCAAGTTTACGCCGGTACACCGTCAGAGGTGCAATATCGCATTATCAAACCGGACGGGGAGATCCGTTGGCTGAATGAGAAATTGAGACCGGCATTTAATGATGAAGGGGAAGTTGTTCGCATAGATGGAATTGTCTCGGACATCACCAGAGATAAACAATACGAAGAGGCGCTCAGGGAAAGCGAAAATCGTTTCAGAAAGATTTTTGAAAACAGTCCTCTCGGAATGACTCTCGTTGACATGGAGTTCGGCTTTATTGACGTAAATGTCTCTTTATGCAAAATGCTCGGGTATAAAAAGAGTGATTTGATGCAATTGACTTTCAGGGACTTTACGCACCCCGATGATCTCAATAAAGACGATAAAAACATCAAGAAATTGGTCGAAGGTGAAATACAGTTCTATCACACGGAAAAGAGATATATCAAAAAGGACGACTCTACCTTCTGGGCTGAAACTACGGTGACGATCATCAGCGATGAAGAGGGTGAGCCTTTATACTTTCTTTCTATGGTTGAGGATATCAACGAGCGAAAATTGGCCGAGGAGGAGTTAGAGCATTACCGTAAAAACCTTGAAAAACTGGTTGAAAATCGTACCGAGGAATTAAGCGAAGCCAACAAGAAGCTGTTAAAGGAAATCGCTGAACGGAAAATCGCTGAAGCCGAACTGAAGGAATCGGAGGTAAAATACCGGCAGTTAGTTGAAAATGCCGAGGATGCGATATACATAATACAGGATGGGAAATTCGTCGTTTCTAATCCGGCGACTGAAAAAATAACGGGATACACCAAAGAAGATTTTATATCGGAGGATTTTGATTTCATAAACCTCGTTGCTCCTGAAAGCAAAGAGTTCATCTTGAACAGGAGTAAAGCGAGGGAGGAGGGAATCAACATTCCGAGTAGATACGAATTTAAAGGACTGACCAAAGACAATCAGTTGCGTGATCTCGAAGCCATCACATCTTCTATATTATATAAAGGCAAACAAGCGATTCAAGGAGTTATCAGGGACGTGACGGAACAAAAACGTCAGGTGAGAGAAAATTTAGAACTTGCGAAAAAACTCGAAAGAGCACAGCGCCTGGAATCTCTCGGAGTTCTGGCAGGGGGCGTTGCGCATGATCTGAATAATATTCTGGGACCTATAATCGGCTATCCTGACATCATACTCACAACCCTGCCGGACGACGACCCCATCCGAAATGACATAGAGCAGATAAAGATCGCTGCCGGAAGAGCCAGAGACGTCGTCACCGATCTTCTGACAATGGCTCGAAGAGGGAAATATGAGATGGGTGCTATCAACTTAAATAATCTGGTAGATGATTATCTGAGTTCATACAGCTTTATCGATATAAAAGACAAGTATGAGAATATCAGTTTCAAATTTAAGCCGGGAAAAGATATTGAGAATTTATTGGGTTCTGAATCTCATATCTCGAAAGTGTTAATGAATCTTGTCATAAATGCCTTCGAGTCAATGCCTGCGGGAGGTAAGCTAAAAATCAGCACGTCCAATACGAGAATTAAAGAGCGCCAGCTCTATTATGGAGAAATCCCGGAGGGCGAATACGTTCTCCTCGAAGTTCGCGACACCGGAGAAGGTATAAAAGACGAAAATCTTATGAGAATCTTTGAACCGTTTTATTCGAATAAATCGATGGGGAGAAGCGGATCAGGATTGGGCTTGTCGGTAGTCTGGGGAGTTGTTAAAGACCATAATAGTTATCTCGATGTGAATTCCCGGATGGGCAAGGGCACAACCTTCTCAATATACTTTCCGGTAACAAGTGATGAAGGGTCAACTCCAAAGGATAAAGATATTAACCTGCAAGGCAGCGAAACTATACTCGTCATAGACGACAATGAAGATCAGAGAGAGCTCGCCGAGCGGCTCCTGTCATCGTTCGGGTACACTGTGATTTCAATGGAGAACGGCAGAGCAGGGATTGAATATCTTAAAAAACACAAAGTTGATCTTATCATTCTCGACATGATCATGGAAGATGACTTCGACGGGCTTGATACTTTTGAAAAGATATTAGACTCGCATCCCGATCAGAAAGTAATTCTTGCGAGCGGATTTTCTGAGACTGAACGCGTTAAAAAGGCTCAAAATTTGGGTGCCGGAAGATATATGCGGAAACCATTCACGAGGGAAGAGATAGGACGGGCAATAAGAGAATCCCTTGATGATGGATAGAACATCAATAGATATTAGAGAATTTGAAGAGTGTAGACTGTTACTGATATTTATTTAGTTTCTTCTCAAGCAAATAAATATGCTGCCGATCTTATGTCTCACTATCGCAAATATTAAAACAAATGATGAATTCCGATTCCAACCATCTCGCTTGGTTCAATTTGCCCCGGTTTCCGGCGGAGATATCGGCTATATCTCGATCTGGTCGGCTGAGCTGAGATTCTGAAAATTTTCATTACTTCGTAAACATAAATTCGCTCACGCGCCAAATCGGCTTCACAAATAGATAATCAAATCTCTTTTGTGGAGACGGGCGGAATCGAACCGCCGTCCGAAAAAGAGTCCACGTCGTCTTCTACATGCTTAGTCCCTCATTTGGTTCTCGCGGAGCCCACTCCGAAGGACTGGATTAGAGCTGCGCCAGTTTGCTAACCCGAAGGTTCCGATTTCATTTCATCCCCACAAACGAAGAATGAAACTATTCCACCATTGTCGTCGCTCCGTTCACAGCCCGGTGGAAAGGACCGTGAGGGAACGGACAGCCTATTTAGGCTGCCAGTGCGTAATTGTAGTCTGCACTTATATTTAGCGCCCGGTTTGATAACGCGGAACCGAAACAGCCGCGGCATGCGTCCGACACCGACTTCGATCCCGTCGAAACCATGTCGTCCCCATCTACATTCATTTTAAACAGTCGCTGTGATATAATCAACTAAATCAGAAAATAACAGATAGTCCAGTTAAAAAAAATATAGGTAGAAACCTATACAGGTATGCCAAAAGTCATTTTGACCGCCGTCAAAAGAGTCTTTTCAGCGTCATGGAAATATTCATCGGAAATGGCTATTTCAGTTAACGCCTGGACAAGGTCATCCCTTTCGTCGTTATCCAGGCCGGTGATCGCCGCCATGCTCTTTTGCCCGTAGCGCATCGCCTCTTTCATATCCAGGCTGGTGAAGTTCTTCATCTCCTCCGTAATTTCCTCTTCCGTGAATCCGTATCTGTTTAATACTTCGAAAAGTTTGGTCAACTCCCTCTGGTCTATCATCTCATCGACGCCCATCATCGCAAAACATACGCCTATGAAGGCGTTGCGGGGTTTCATGCCGAGTATGTCATCCATTCTGTCTCCTCCTTGACTTTCCGAAAAAATAAGTTATATAGCCCGAATCACAGGATAATAAGATAGGTTATTTGTTTCAGCTTTTCAAGTCGTTTTAATCGCAGTGCCTTTCAGAGTAGATTCCACGAGATTAGAGATTATTTAATCAACTAAAATTCTTGATTATACGAATAGCGCCGTTGATATTTACGTAACTCTAATTTTCGGATAAAATGAATTGTTAAACTCTATCAGGTTCCATGAACCAAAATAAAATTCAACTGCTCTTCTTGTTATGGCTTCTATATTTTACGCCGCTTTCCGCACAGATAGAACTACCTGAATCGAGTTATGTCGATTTGACTATCGTTAGTTACAGCATTCACCGCGGCGAGGGAGTAGACGAACTTTACAGCTCGATAAGAATCGCGAGGACGCTCGAACAGTACAAGCCTGATCTGGTTGCCCTGCAGGAGGTGGATATGGGCACGAACAGAACTCACGGCGATTCGCAGGCGGTAATTATCGCCAACCATCTCGGCATGTTCTACGCCTTCGGGAAGACGATAAACTACATGGGCGGTGAGTATGGAAACGCAATTTTAAGTAAGTATCCGATACTTTCAGTTCAGAATACGGATATCTCCCCTGGCGAGACGTCGGAGAGGAGGGGGCTTTTGCGGGTGACGGTCGATCTCGGTTTCCGGACGATGCGATTTTATTCCACTCAATTCGGTATAATGGAGGAGGAAGTGGATTATCACTCGAAAAGAGTCGGAAAGATTTTCAGGATGTTGAAATTAAATGAACCGATAATATTTTGCGGAAACTTGAGCGTGGAACCGTACAGTCCTCTTTTGACTCCGCTTATGGATCAGCTTCTGGACCTCGGTACGTATTTTGGAAATAAAACGAGCACCTACCCGACTCCGCTGATGACACGGAGAATAGATTACATCCTGACCAACAAATACGTTCAACCGTTTGAATATTTTGTTCCGAGGGATACGCTTACAATAAAATCTTCAGACCACCTGCCCGTAGTGGCAAAAGTAAGGATAATGCCCTGATACACCAAGCCCCCGATCGTTAGACCGGGGGCTCCCACCGCATTCGTTATCATTTATTTAGCAAAACGCTCATCGAGCGTAATTAGCTGATCTTTATTTCGATCTCCTTTTTCAGAGATTCTTTCGTCTTCGGCACCGAAATCTCCAACACTCCGTCCTTGAAGCTGCCGTCGATATTCTTTTGATCTATGCCGTCGCCCAATCTGAACGATCTCTTAAAAGAACCGTACCTGCGTTCCCTTCTCCAGGTGTTGGTGTCGCTGTCGGAGCTCTCGTATTTCTTCTCACCGCTTATCATGAGATAGCCGTTTTCGACAGATACTCTTATGTCCTTCTTATCCACGCCGGGAAGCTCGAAGGATATGACGTAGTCCTTTTCATGCTCCGTTACGTCAACGCTGGGATCGAACCCCAAGTCGAACTGACGGGGGTAAGAAACGAAGCTGTCATCGAACATCGTGTCAAACAGAGTTCTCGGTCTATATTTTATTAAGTTCATTTTATCTCTCCTTTTTATTCGTTTCTATCGTTTCAAATATTCCGTTTCCACCGATCTATTTTGCATCTTTCGTGCCAGAAGTTAGATATTGTTGATAATAAAGGACTTATAAGAAATAAAATTATTTTAATAATGCCATAATGGCAGTAACAAACTCTTACTAATGTCAAATAGGCGGTGTTTTGGCGATTTATTATGCTAAATTGTCACCGAAAATCTGCGCTTGATTGTGAAAACGTCTGCGAGTACCTTAAGAAACTTAATTTTGAAGCGATAATTCTTCTTAGGAGTGGAGGATGATCAGAAAAGAACTTAGAACAGTTGTCTTTTCTATACAGGTATTACTTATGATTTCCGTCAGCGCGATGGGTCAGAAGACGGTGGGGTTAGCAATTAAATTCACACCGGAGGCGCCGGACAGTTTTGAGACGGCGCTGCTTACTCTCACTGATGATGAATTCAGCATAAATATAAAAGACATAGACGGCATCGCTGTATTTTCAGAGCGGTTTAATTTTATAAATATGGATATCGAAACGATCGAGGACTTAGTCCAGGAAGTTACCAACAAGCTGCCGGACGTGTTTGAGATAGCTTTTGTCAAGGACACTCCCATATACGTTCTTAATCCGAATCAAGGCTCCATCAAAAGGAGTCCTTTCGTACCCTTCAATTTTTTCAACAACAGGATCTATGAAAAAGCACATAGAATGCCCGGTTCACTGAGCTTTGGGTCGGCGTTCTATGATAACGACGGATTTGGGGATACCGGTCACTTCACTTTTGCTTATAATGTTAACTACGAATATTTTCAGTTAGGCAGGCGTATCAGCCTGTATCTGCTCACAGGTATGCGGTTCACTTCGGATGAACCGGATACGGTTACAGGAAGTCGAGCCCTGACGATTCCGAAAGACTTACACTTCAGCCTGGGAACCGCTATCGAGATAAAATTCAGCCGTATTCATATCGCACCGGTTGGATATTTTGACTGGAGTGTGAAAAATTTCACGATAATTACCAACGAAACAGTTCCGGATACGGTGAGGATCAAAGACGCATTTTACAGACTACAGTATGGCGCCAGGCTGAGTCTCCCCGTCTCTGTCGTGGGAGTTAAGGGAAGTTTTGTTCTCGAGTACCTCATTTCATCATTTGAAGTTCCTTCGGGGATTGTAATATTGGACCCAAGCGCGGGAAACGCTCCGCTCACATCTGTTGACGGAACGGTGATTCGCGGAAAATTCCCGATTCTCGGCAGCAGGATAACTCTTGGGATAGAATACATTGACCTCGATTCCGATAAGGGTCTTGATGATTCCTTGACGATAAACGCCTTAGCTAATTTTTCTATTAACGACGTTGCTGCTATTTTGAGACGGGCATTTAAGATATAAGTTAACTTTTCGTCCTGAGCGCATTACCGAACCGGTTTAACAATCTTC
The DNA here is from genome assembly GCA_022567655.1 of Candidatus Neomarinimicrobiota bacterium. Lineage (NCBI taxonomy): Bacteria > Pseudomonadati > Fidelibacterota > Fidelibacterota bacterium. Next base: position 15,782 of record JADFGO010000011.1, on the reverse strand, counting down.
AGTCTGATTATATGACAACCCTTAGTCGGGCTGTATTTTACGATCTATAACCGAGTTCTCTCATCGTTTCGTTAACGGATACGCCGCCTATTTCCACATCAGCTACAAGTCTGCGGTGAGGGTCTATTTTCTCTCCCGAATACGATATATTCTTCCCGGTGCATATCTTCGTATGTGCTTCCATCGCCTCCGGTCCGCCCATTTCCCCTCTTGCCGGGGTTTCGACTCCATCCAAGATAAGAATGAAGCCCGATCTGTCTTTATGTACCCACATAGGTGAGATCATCAATGATTTTCCGTCTATTACTTCAAGAACTCTCGCCGTAGGCATTTTTTCTCCAAAAAACTTGTCGATTAATGATAATTAGGCAGCTGCTGATATGCAAATCAAATTTCATATTATCCGCGTGTATTCTTCACGCGAATAATTCCAGACAGGTTCTCCGCAGTATCTTTTTCCTTCGGGGCAGAACGGTTTGGTACCGGCGATTTGTCTGAGAGTGCAAGGGGGGAGAAGGAATTTACCGATCAATGGGTTAATTTCAGTGATTTGCAGCGCTTCATCGAGCGATGCTTTCCATATTTCTTCCTGGGCGAGGTAACAGAGTCTCATGGCGTGTTTGTGGTGAAGATTCAGAAGATCGGAGGACTCTGTAAACCTTATCGACACAGCATTTGGGAGAACGTAGGCGATAAACTCGGAAGATTCACCGAGAGTTGTCAGTTTTGCGATGGAGTCCCATGTCTGTTCCATCGTAGTAGTGAACAGATCAGTTGCCGGTTTACTTTGATTTATCAAGGCGGGTGTAATATAGTCGGGAGTATTATCCATGTGAGCGATAAGAACAGGACGGGAAGCGGGAGTCATTCTATGCCGTTGGTCCTGTGAATCGGCTGTATGGCTGATCTTCTTCCTGAACGTATAGCTGGCATGGTGCATCGCGCGGGTCAGTTTGTCATGAGTAGAGAGGTTCAGTTTCTCTCCGAACACTCTGTTTCGGGATGGATCGATCGAGAGTCTGATAGCCGATTCGTCGTCAAGATCATTCCTCGAAAGACCGAGTACTTCTCTGACGGCATCCGCTATGCTCTCTTGATTCCGCAGCTTGTAATCGATCAGCAGGGAAGTTCTGCCCTCTAAACTATCATCAAACTCTTTCCGAAATTCTGACGCTTTACCGTTACTTCGTCCGTTCAAACTCTGATAGCCGCGCAGCTCATCAGCATCAAGCGGTTCCTCAAGCACTATCTTATAGTCGGGATCGATGTCCAGTATTGCGTCCGCCATTTTTTGTGCAAGGATTCTCTGTTCAAAAGGAGTGTCATAAATCTGGCATATACGCATATAGCGCAACACGGTCAAAGCGCTGACAGTGTGATAGAGGTAAGTGAAGGTGGAGACGGGAAGGACGTAGCGTGCGATCTCCTGCGCTTTTTTACCAATCTCCTTTTCATATTTCTCGCTGACTTTTATTCTTCCCGGAAAACGCCTGTAAAATTCTTCGGCTGCCGGCTTGACAAGCAATTTCCGAAGTTTGTCGTAAGCGTTCATTTGTGTCCTGACCGTCGATTCGTAAATCACTCTTCCGCGGGAACTGAACGGAGGGATCGAATAGTTGTTTTTATTGACCGCTACATATCGCTGGCTTACCTGCTCCGAATTATAAAACGGGTGGCTATGAAGGAATGACCAGACCGCATGGCGGGAGACGTTTGAAATTGCAAATTGAAATTGCGCGTGCTGAAAAGTCGTGTGATGTCCAGCCTGATAGAGGTCGGATACAAGAGCTTCGTAATTATGTTTCACTCTGTCATCTTCGACTATCCCCGAAGGAGAATAGCAGGTACGCGCTGCGGTGATAATACTTTTGTAGGGCTCCTTGAACGCCCTTGTGATTTTTACTTCCGGTTCAGGCGAATAAAATTTCAACTGTTGTTTTTCATTATTTGCTGTTTCTTGTTAAATAGTCGATAATAACTTGCGACATAGCTCTGACTCCTAATTCGAGGGCATCTTCATCAGGATTGAAGAGAGCCGTATGCACGCCGTATATTTTGTTCTCTTTTTCGTTTCGGACTCCAAGGTCAAAATAGAATCCCGGCACCTCATTTGCAAACCAGGCGAAATCTTCAGCGCCCATGGTCGGATTCCCAACTATCACTAAACTTTCACCTACGGTGGATTCGAGGGAAGAGATAGATTGCGCAGTAAGCTCCGGGTCGTTGACGGTAACGGGCGCTCCCCGTGTATAGGAAAATTCGTAACTCGCTCCGTGCGCCGAGGTGATACCCTTCAAAATTTCCTCCATTATGACCGGTACCTGCTCATGCGCCTCAGGGTCAAGTGTGCGGACTGTACCCTCAAGTATGACTTCAGCGGCGATTATATTGAAATTTTCACCGCCGTTAATTTTTCCGACTGTTACTACGACCGGTTTCCGGGCATCTATTCGCCTGCTGGTAATGCTTTGCAGGGCGGTTACCACTTCCGAGGCTATTACAATAGCGTCAATCCCTTTCCACGGATATGCCCCGTGAGAGCGCTTGCCGTGGATCGTGATCTTGAAAAGATCACTCGAAGCCATAAAGGGACCCGAGACATATCCGAGACTACCGACATCAAGTTCAGAAGCAACGTGCAGTCCGAATATCGCTTCTACGTCGGGCGAATTGAGTACGCCTTCCTTGACCATGAGGCGAGCGCCTACCATCTGTCCCGACGGCGCTTCCTCAGCCGGTTGAAAGATAAATTTTACTTTACCGGGAAGTTCTTCCTTGACGTCATTGAGTATCTTGGCAACCCCTAAAAGGATAGAAGTGTGAAAATCATGCCCGCAGGCGTGCATTACCCCCTTGTTTTTAGAGGCGAATTTCAATCCTGTCTCTTCTTCAATCGGCAGAGCGTCCATGTCGGCTCTGACGGCAATTGTCGGACCCGGCTTGCCGCCTACTAACAAAGCGACCACTCCGGTATTGGCAACTCCGTTTACGGGGTTAAATCCGAACTTCTTCAGGTTTGATTCTACAAATTTTGAAGTTTCATTTTCTTCGTTGGATAGCTCCGGGTTTTCATGAATATGCCGCCGCCACTTTTTAACTTCAGCGGCGATCTCCGAGGATTTCGCTTTGATAGTTTTGTTCAAGTCTCTATCCCGTCCTTTTATAGTTGTTAAGGATACAAAGGTTAAAATAATCAGAATGAAGAAGAACTTTAATTGATTTCTTCTAATCATCTATTATCTCAATTCATATTCGATTGATATTTTGATAAGTACTCTATTATCCTTTGTGAATCGTTAATGACTTCATCGCCGTCGACAATAACCGGAACCAGCGATTGCCCCGAAAGCTCCTGAACTATCTTTCTCCGGTGACGCGGAGAGGGCACTATCACGCTTTCGAATTCCAATCCGAGCTCATTCAATCTGTCCTTCACAATATCACAATAGGGGCAGAACGTTGTTTCGTAAAGCTTAATCATCGGATTTTTGCGTTCGGTGATGGACTGAATTGCTTAAAAATTGCAAAATCTCTTTATTTACTATTTCAGGTTGTTCCATACTACACAAATGACCTGCGTTTTTAACCGACAGATGCCGCACGTTCAAGAGAGAATCCGCGAGAGATTCGGCAGTGTCATGGAACTTTTTATAATCGTTTTCTCCTGTAATTATAAGGAAAGGAGTTTCTAACGCCGGAAGTAATTCCAAAATCCTCATCGAATCATTTCTCCCTGAAAGATTATCATCAACGGGAGTACCTGAAAACTGCCTGACGGCATTTTTAAGATTCATCCAATCGTCAATTCCTATATTCATTTTACCGAATACGGGCTCCTTTAGCAAGACATTTTCAACTGCGCTATCCAATCCCTTATCATTCATAACACTCCGGAATTTATTCAAGGTCACCGACCAGTCATCTCCCGGTATAAATCGCGGAGGCATCGGACTTATGAGAACGGTTGAGATAACCGATTCAGAATAGGCTACCGTGAACTCCGCAGCGACCGCACCACCGAGAGATAATCCGATCAGATGCGCCTTATCCAGGTTCAATTCGTCAAAAAGCCGTTTGATATCCGATGCATAATCGTGAAAGGTGTAGCCATGGTCAGGCGCCGAAGATTTACCGTGCCCTCGCAGGTCAGGAATAATCACCCTGTATGTTTTGGAAAGCGCTTTTACCTGCGGCGTCCACATAAGTCCCGATAGAGTCAGACCATGGAGCAGTACGACCGGAGTACCGGTACCTTCTTCGCGGTAATAGAGGTTCAGATCTTTGGTGCTTAATATCGGGGTCAAATCAGTCTATTGCGTAAGAAACCCTGATATGAAGGGTTGGTGGGAATGAACTGAAAATATTTCTAATTAACGGTCCAGGTGTACCCGCTTGATAGAAGTTTTTGGATATCTCCTTCTCCGTTCTTGTTGATGACGTCTTCGATCTGATCTTCTATCATATCTTCGTAACATGGTCTTTCTACAGAGCGGAAAACACCTAAGGGCAGCGGACCGCCATAAAATTCGATGTTCGCAAGAATATTTGCCATTATCGGGGAATCCTCTTTCTCGTTATGGACGAGAAGATCTTTTTCGGAATATTTATCCCCTAATTTGACCATCTTTGGCGTCACACCGTCCAATATAACGCCTTTGTCATTATCTTTTCCAAAAAGAAGAGGTTTACCGTCTTCGAGGATCAGCGTGTTATCGTCTTTTACGTCCTTCTCGGTATATTCGAAAAACGCTCCGTCATTGAATATGTTGCAATTCTGGTATATCTCAACGAGTGAAGTGCCTTTATGATCAAAAGCTTTTTTAATCATTTCGGAAAGGTGATGAGGCCATCGGTCTATCGTGCGTGCTACAAAAGAAGCTTCAGCCGCGAGGGCTACATTAACGGGTCTTATCGGCTGCTCAACGCTTCCGAACGGACTTGATTTTGTGACTTTACCCATCTCCGAGGTAGGGGAATATTGTCCCTTGGTCAAGCCGTAAATACGGTTGTTGAAGAGCAGAATATTGATGTCCGGGTTACGCCGAAGCGCATGTATAAAATGATTTCCTCCAATTGACAACGCATCTCCATCGCCCGTAATGACCCATACAGACAGGTCAGGATTAGCGACCTTGACTCCTGTAGCGATCGGAAGCGCTCTTCCGTGTATCGAATGAAAACCATAGGTGTCAAGGTAATAAGGAAAGCGGCTCGAACAGCCAATTCCGGAAACGAACACGAAGTTTTCCTTCGGGACTCCGAGAGTAGGCAATAGCTTTTGAACCTGTGAAAGAATCGAGTAATCGCCGCATCCGGGACACCACCGAACTTCATTGCTTGACGTAAAATCCGCTTTTGTTAATTGAGATACTGCTCTGCCGTTTCCGTTGCCTTTGTTCTTCATATTCTAATTCCCTTTCAGAACTTCCCGGATCTTATCGTAGATTTCGTGTATTAAAAATGGTTTCCCTTTAACCTTATTCAGCTGGACGACATTAACACCGAATCGGGCTTTTATCAGTAATGCTAATTGGCCGAGATTGATCTCGGGTATAAGAACCTTTTCAAATGAGCTCAAAACTTTACCGAGGTTTTTCGGAAACGGATTCAGGTAGTTGAGGTGTGTGCTCGATATCTCTATTCCATTAGCGCTTAGAGACTTGACCGCCGCTGATATTGCGCCGAACGTACTACCCCAACCGAGTACGAGAAGTTTACCTGATTTCGGCCCTGTTACTTTCAGGAGCGGAATTGAATTCGCCAGACTTTCCACTTTTTTATGACGGTACATCGTCATCAGTTCGTGGTTGAGAGGGTCGTAGCTCACGTCACCTGAGCCGTCCGCCTTCTCCAAACCACCGAGACGATGCTCTAAGCCGGGAGTCCCCGGGACAGCCCAGGGCCTGGAAAAAGTTTTCATATCTCTTAGATATGGAGCGTACGTTTTGGGATCGGTGTGATGTTTTATCTCGATTCGAGGCAGGTCTGCGACATCAGGCACTTTAAACGGCTCAGAGCCGGAGCCGAGGTAACCGTCCGTAAGGAAGATAACAGGCGACATCGACTCTACGGCAAGACGGACAGCTTCGAATGCCATTTTGAAGCAATCAGCTGGAGTCGAAGCTGCAACTATAGGAAGCGAAGAGTCACTGTTACGACCAAACATCGCCTGAAGCAAGTCGGCCTGCTCGGTCTTTGTGGGCAATCCGGTGCTCGGACCGCCCCTCTGGACATTTGAAATAACTACCGGAATCTCCGTCATGAGTGCCAGGTTGATCGCCTCGCTTTTAAGGGCGAGTCCGGGACCGCTCGTTCCCGTAATTCCGATACTTCCCGTATAAGCTGCGCCCAGAGCTGCGCATATCGCCGCAATTTCATCTTCCGCTTGTATAGTTTTGACGCGGAACGATTTATGCTTAGCGAGCTCATGAAGAATGTCGCTGGCGGGCGTTATCGGGTAAGATGCATAAACCAGTTGCTTACCGGCTAAATTTGCCGCCGTTACATAACCGAGAGCGGTCGCTTCGTTGCCCGTGATGTTGCGGTATTTCCCCTTTTTCATTTTCGCCTTTTTTACGGAATAATGACTTGTGAAAATCCGGGCGGTTGACGCAAAGTTATTACCTGTTTTCAGCGCTGTAATATTCGCCTCAGCAACGTCGGGGACTTTCGCGAATTTTTCCTTCACCCACTCGATGGTCGGCTGAAGAGGTCGGTCATATAACCAGAAAACTATCCCTAAAGCGGTGAAATTTTTTGAACGCTCTTTAATTTTGTTATTCAAATTGAAATCTTCGAGTGCGTTCAGAGTTAATTTGGTAATCGGGATCTTGATCAGACGATACTCCGATAAAGATCCATCTTCGAGCGGTGAAACGTCGTATCCGGCTTTTTGAATATTTAGGGGTTTAAACGCATCTTCGTTTACTATAAGTATTCCGCCGGGTTGTAAGTCACCGACGTTCATTTTCAGAGCGGCGGGGTTCATTATAACCATGGCATCAGGTTCGTCACCGGGTGTCATTACATCATGACTCGAGAAGCAGATTTGGAATCCGCTAACACCGGGGAGTGATCCTGCCGGCGCTCTGATTTCCGCCGGAAAGTCCGGCAATGTGCTCAGATCGTTGCCGAAAATCGCAGTGGTGTTGGAGAATTGGGTGCCGGCAAGCTGCATTCCATCACCGGAATCGCCGGCGAATCGCACTGTTGCGGAATCTATGTTCTCTAAATTTTCTTTTATCTCGGCTGCATCGGGTTGATCGCCGTTCGATTTAGCCATTTCAGACTCTGGATATTTCTTTGATATATCGTGTGTTAATTTTTCCCACCTTTCAATATTTCGCTCGTAACGGCTCTGTTTTCAGCCTGAACCGGTTCTATATATGTATTAAAACGTATATAATCAAGCGAAAAAGGGAGTGTCCGTTATTTAGCTGGAATCTTCTTCTTTTTCGTTCAGAATCCCGAGTTCTTTTTTAATATTTCGCTTGAATAATATTGATTCTTTATGATATTCACGCAGTCGCTTTTCAACTTCGCCATACACGGTTCCCTTTGGAAAATGTCCTCTCTTATTTCTTTTTCCGGCGGGGACGCCGGTAAGTACTTCGATTCCCTGCTCGATTGATTTAATCGGCCAAATATGAAATAATCCTGAGCGTACCACTTCGATTATGTCTTTTCTCAACATCAAGTGCTGCACGTTCGATGCCGGGATCATCACTCCCTGATCACCGGTAAGTCCTTTATCGAGGCAGACGTCAAAAAATCCTTCAATCTTTTGATTGACTCCCCCGATAGCCTGAACTTTCCCCATTTGATCTACGGAGCCGGTAACGGCAATCGGTTGCTTGACAGGAATCGAAGAGAGAGCTGAAAGGAGTGAGTAAAGCTCTGTCGACGAGGCGCTGTCGCCGTCTATAAAGGAGTAATTTTGTTCAAAAGTTATGCTCACCGACAGCGATAAGGGTGTATTAACAGCGAATATTCTATTTATGTATGCAGAAAGGATGAGCACACCTTTGTTGTGGGTGCTTCCGCTCAACTTTACCTCTCTGTCTATCTGGACAACGTTTCCTTTTCCGGCGTAAACACTGGCGGTAATTCTTGCAGGAACACCGAACGAGTGATCTCCTGCCTGATATACCGCGAGCCCGTTGACCTGACCGACAACGCGCTTCGACAATTCGAAGGTTATGACATCCCTTTTTATCTGCTCTCTGATCTTTTCCTCGACGAGGTTCGAGCGAAATCTACGTTCATTTATCGCCGATTCGACCTCCTGTTCGGAAACAAACCGTCGATTGTTTTTTCCAGCCGTATAGCTCGCTTCCCTGACAATATTCACCAAGTGACCGAATTGAATAGATCCGCGCTTTTGATCAGAAACAGTCCGCTGGGCGTGTTCGATGATCGCAGCTACTCCCGATGGGTTAAAATGACGAAGGTCCTCTTCAAAACATACTTTTGATATGAAACTTGCGTACTGATTGTTCGAGTTTTTTGTCATCTTTACTGAATTGTCAAAGTCCGCCCTTACTTTAAAAGTTTTCCTGAACGATTCGTCATACTGTTCAAGAAAATGGAAAATGTCCGCTCTTCCGAGGAGAATCACTTTAACGTCAAGCGGTATCGGTTCGGGTTTAAGACCGACCGTTGTGATCAAGCCGAGTTCATCGCTGAGGTCTTCTATCCGCAGCTCTTTGTTTTTCAACGTCCGTTTCAACGTCTCCCAGACGAACGGATGAGAAAGGATGGACTCGATATCAACGATCAAATAACCGCCGTTTGATTTTAGCAGACTTCCGGATTTTATCAGCGTAAAATCGGTGACAAGAGTACCGAACTGCGCTTTCTTTTCGATTCTGCCGAATAAATTTTGATAAGTGGGATTGGTCTCGACCACAACAGGAGCGCATTTCACCTTCGTATTTGATACGACAACGTTGATTTTATATTTCGTAAAACTCGGTTTTGACTGAGGAATCTGAAGGCTCAGCACGTTGCCTTTTTCTTCTCCTAAGGAAACTATATCCCATACGTTTTTAATAAGGTCGTCTTTGACTTCATTTAAATACTCTTTAACAGGATCGGAAAAATTGTATTTCTTCAACAACTTTCCAAGTCGTTGATTGACAGTAAACTCAGCGATATCTTCGTTCAATTTTTCTATCTTTTCATCGGTTTTCTCTTCTAATCGGGAGAGCTCCCTGACGGATGCCGAAATTTTATCCTGAACCTCTGCGATATTTTCATCGATTTTTTTCTTACTTCTTTCAGGCAGATTCTCATATTCTTCAGGCGTCATCTCTCTGTCGCCGATAAATGGAATTGTTTTGTAGCCGGTGGCGCTTCCCTGAATTATTATTTTCCGCTTTTTAGCATAGTTTTCAAGGCGTTGAAGCGCTGAATTTTGTTTCTCATTAAACTCACTGTAAGTGTCTTCTTTCTGTTCCTCATAGGGTTTATCACTAAACGCCTTCGGTAAATCCGATTTTAATGAGTTCAACAGCGCTTCCATATCCTTCTTGAATTCGATTCCCATTCCGAGGGGTAAGGAGATCGCGCGAGGATGATCCGGTTCGGAAAAATTGTGAACGAAGAACCAGTCATTGGGACCAACATCTTTTTCTGCGAGTTGACGGAGAATCCTTTCCACTATTGTAGCTTTTCCTGTTCCGGATAACCCCGTCACGAAGATGTTGTAACCGTGACCTTTCATACCCAAACCGAATTCGATCGCCCGAACCGCTCTTTCCTGTCCGATAACTCCCGATAAAGGGCGTACTTCTTTGGTTGATCTGAACTTAAATGATTTGGGGTTTATGCTGTTCCGAAGTTTTTCGGGAGATAGGGATTTAATTATCAATAGGGACACGCTCCATCAAATAACAATCTTTGTTTTCATTACGTTAAGCTATCTTTGAACCCGTATTGAGTCAAGGATATTAATCAGCGGGAATATCCGAGCGCGGCTCATTTTTTCCCATAGCAACCTTAAGCAAGAAATAGACAAGACCGAGAAATATTGCGAACGAAATAAATGTGTCCATGCCTCCCATCCATTCATGAAAATTCCACGATGGTCTCGTTCCAACGTATAAAGCGTAAAATGCTATGAGTACGCCCGTAATACCATCACCCGCCACAAAACCTGAACCGAGAAGAATTCCTCTTTCTCTTCTCTGTTTCAATAAATCTTCATTTTTGGCGGATTTTTTTTCTACATAATGTCTGATTAACCCGCCGACAAAAATCGGGGTCATAGTAGAGACAGGAAGGTAAATTCCCACCGCTAAAGGCAGTGAGGGTATTGATAATAATTCAGCTACTATTGCAAACATCACACCCGTCATGATAAGAACCCACGGGATGTCCCTGGATAGTATTCCCTCGATCACCACTTTCATCAAAGTTGCCTGGGGCGCCGGAAGCTCGGTTGAGCCGAACCCGTAAACCTGATGCAGAGCAACCACAGTCATCGCCACAAAATAAGCTGCCGTGCCGGCGCCTATCATCTCGCCTATCTGCTGTCGGTAGGGTGTGGCGCCGAGGAGAAAACCGGTTTTTAAATCCTGCGAGGTATCACCGGCGATAGAGGCGGCTACGGCAACCACCGCTCCAACGGTAATAGCAGTAGCTTTGCCGACATCATCCGTCCAGCCAAGCAGAACGAATATGGAGCTTACCAGAAGCAGTGTAGCGATAGTCATTCCCGATGTGGGATTGCTTGTTACCCCGACGAGTCCGACGATTCTGGAGGAAACGGTAACAAAGAAGAACGAACAGATAATTATGAGCGTCGCACCCACCGCACGTACAGCGAGTGAGTCCGCTGCACTGATAATATTAGGTGAAAGAGCGATTAAAAGAGCTATGATCAGTACGCCGCCGAGTACGTATGCCATGTTCAGGTCTCTCTCCGTGCGAATTTTTAACTCATTAGATGAAGAGATGCGGCTTTTTATCTGTTCCAACCCAACTTTAAAAGAAGAGACAATTGTGGGGATTGCCCTTGTAAGAGAGATTAGTCCACCTGTGGCGACGGCGCCGGCGCCGATGTACCTTATGTAACGGGACCATATCTGACTCGTTGTCATTTCACTAATGAGTTTAGCCGGTTCAGGCGCGAGAGTAGAGGTTAAACCATCCCCGAAGTAAGCAATAAGCGGTATCAAGATACCCCACGACAGAAGACTGCCGGAAACCAGTATCGCCGACACGCGATATCCGAGGATATAGCCCACCCCGAGTAAAGCCGGGAGGATGTGAATGCCTATTCTACCTTTGGGGAGCCCGGGAATCGCCCAGCTCAAATTCTCACTCCAGAAGTTCCCGAACGACATCAAGCCTTTAAATACGGCTCCGACACCGAGACCCGTAAATACGATTTTCGCATGAGATCCGCCTACTTCGCTTGCGACAAGGACTTCGGCACAAGCAGTTCCCTCGGGGTAGGGAAGCTTTCCATGTTCCTGGACGATCAGGAATTTGCGAAGCGGTATCATGAAAAGAATTCCGAGCAGTCCCCCTGTGAAACCGATTAACGCCATACTGAAGACGGTCGGATCAAGACCCCAAAGGAATAGTGCGGGAAGGGTGAATATTATTCCGCTCGCGAGACTCGAGCTGGCTGAGCCTACCGTTTGAGAAATGTTATGCTCAAGTATGGTAGTTTTTCCAAGCCACGGCCTGACAAGACGGAAGAAACCGACAGTCATAACAGCTATAGGAACGGAGGTCGAAACGGTCAACCCTACTTTAAGTCCAAGGTATGCGTTTGCGGCGCCGAATATTATTCCGAAAAGCGCTCCGACTATTATTGCTTTCAGCGTGAATTCGACTACGTTATCTTTTTCAGCGATGTATGGTTCGTAAACTTCGCCTTCTTTAGGCGCGTACGCCGCTGAGCTGAGCGTTTTGACCTTGCTGTCATTACCCATTAATTAAATTCCTTGATGTTATTACGCGGTTCAATTTTGTATTATTATCATTATACGTTAAGTAATTATCCTTCGGACCAATTGACAATTATATCTTTTTTGTCATCGGGCAATGGGAAAAATACGTCAGATGTATCCGAAAGTCTCGGCATCGTTCCTTCCTTTACCCTGATTCCGATTCTTTCTTTCGCCCGCCAGATTTGAATCGTGTCAAGAATGATCGTGTCGGGAAAAGAAATCGCGAAGTACGGCATTTGTCCCTTAAACACGACCAATGATTCCGGTTGATGACAAAAAGAACAGTTGAACAGAATTATTTCCTGCACATTCTGCGGGATCGGCTGATAGTTTGCCTCGTCCGTGGGGTTTTCGGCGATATCGGTACATCCGATAAGGAACACAGCGAGAATTAAGAAATAAGGGTTTCTCATCTTTCATCCACATGGCATCTCAAACATGTCGTAGCTTCCCCCTGAAGGTCGTGGCAGCCCATGCAGCGCTCGAGATCACGCCGCGCGAAATCAGCATGTCTTCCGCCGACTCTGAAACCGGGCGCCCAGTCGGAACCCTGATGCCATTTAGGCATGAACCGGTTTTCATCTTCCCTGTGGCATTCAACGCAAAACTCCGTAAACTCATGGCAGGTAGTGCAGAAACGTTCCCTGCCTTTGGCATCGATAGGATGGAGGAAGCGGTAATTAAGTGAATGCACTCTCGATATGGTCTGCGGTTTCCTTCCCCGTTCACTCGGCTGGTAAAAGGGTGAAACGCTCTGAGGAGAAGATTTCGTCAGCTGGGAACCGGTGTGGCATTCCTGACACCAGTTATCCTGATGACACATAGCGCAATTATTCTCCGCTTTCAACTTTCCCGAATTATATATGACCCGGTGCTTGCTCAGCCAGTCGGTAGTATGAAATTCGGGTCTTAAATTATCCTCGTTCAGGTGGCACCACCCGCAGTCGGTAGGGGCGATTTTATCGTTATGGCAATTGAAGCATGTGGTCATAGGCGGCATATTTGCTTCGCTGATAACATCCTGATTTTCGATATCGCCGTGGCAGAAGAAACAGGGAAGTCCCCGGGTGACAGTGTGGTATTTGTGGTTGAAGTTTAATTCAGGTTCGGGTGTTATAAATCCTCTGAATCCCTTTGCATCTGTTGTCAAATGACACTGACTGCATTTCTCCGGAGATTCAACGTCATGGCATGAGGAGCATACTTCCTTAGAAGGTAAAATAATATCGGAAGATCTGACCGAAATGTCGGTGTCTTTGTGACAAGTTGAACATTCGACATTTTCCAAAGCCATGTGAACTTTGTGCGAGAGCTTGATCGGTCTGATCTTTTCATCGCCGGCGTTAACGCTGTTCAGCTGAATAAACAATAAAGAATAAAGGAGGAGGCTGAATTTTTTGAACATCTCAGTAACCCTTCCCCTTGAAGATCCAGAAGTTGACTTTCGCGAAAGCGCGTAATTCCCTGTCATTTCCCGCAAAGGGAATAAAATCAGCTATATTCGCCCATTCTATCGATTGAGCGAGCGTCTGAATTTCCGCGTCCACCGAAATATGCCGGTTGATCTTCCAGTTTCCTCCGGTTCTGACGCCGAATGCGGAGCTTTTGTCGCTGTCGTCGAGAAGATCGAATGAAGTCAACGAAAACGCAGACCACTCGCCGTCAAGTCTGAGGCTGATTGTCTTCGTTATCTTACCGTAATAACCGCCATAAACCCCGAACCAATCGCCGCCGTACCCGTTTCGGACGGTTAGTCCCGCTGTCAATCCGTTCAGCGATATTCCGGTGTTGAACCGCAGGCTCCTTGAGCTCCTGCCTCTATATGATGGAGCGCCGTAATAGACGACTGCTATTTTGCCGTTATACCAGAACTCTTCCGAGATTCTTTTATCCAAAGCAAGACTGAGTTCATTACTCCGCCGAAGCAGTTTGCTGAACCTGCTGAAAAACGAATTGATGTAAATGAGCGGGCGGCGATTGAGAAATTCGGCGGTTATGTAATGAGATTTCGGACGGTTGTAGGTAACTATCAGTTCGCTCCTTTCAAGAGCTAAAGTTCCGTCCGGGACTCCGTCTCCAACACTTAAATCCGCTCTCAGGTATAGTGACATTCGGTCGTTCAGTTCCCTTGTAACGTCTATCCCTACAGCCTGCCTTTGCAGGGAGGTAGGGTTCACACTGCTGATTCCCAATCGGGGAGGGTTCAGCTCGAACGGCTCGACGCTTTTCGATCTTCTCATGTAGCTGAATTTTGCGACGCTTCCAAACAGGTAATAGAGAGTCAGTTCGCCCCCGAACATATGACTCTCGTTCCAGCTGTCGATCTTTTCCGAATCGGTCAAGGGAGCTGATGTCCCGGCATAGAGCAATAATTTCCCGTTATCCGAACCCCTGTAAGTTAGCTTTAATCCGTCAATCGGTCCCCTGCCGACTCCGGCGAAGAGAAATTGTCTTCCGATTTTTAAATCCGTATCGAAGAACGCTCCGGAATAATCAGCGTATATGTCGTATAATTTGAGATACGTATTGTCAGGAACGTTTGAATTCAGATCATCGGAGAGATAAAAATAGCTTTTGAGCTTTAATCCCTTTTTGAAAAAATCACGCAGGGTTATGCTTGATGACTGATAGATTCGTAAATGTTCCCTTTTGGTGCCATCGTAACTTTCCGACCATGCATAGACGGAAGAGGAGAACCTGCCGTCGTATGATTGAGCGTTTAGCCCTGACTGAAATAACAGGATAAAAAAGAAGAGAGTAAAATAGTGGAGCCGCCAAAATCGCCCCGAATAATAGAAGTCACTGTGAAAAATCTGCGTTTTCCGTTTTGATTAGTTTCTATTAAAATCTACTTCACTTAGGGCGTAATTATAAGCGAGCAGTGTCAGTATGTCAAGAGTTTAGGATATTTGAACTTCCCCTAAAATATCAGGTGAATCCGGGTGACAGTTACAATGCAGATTCCCCTTCTTAGCCAGGCTATTTGGAGTCTGTGTGCAAACCCAATAACAATGTAAAAAGCGTCATTGCGAGTCCGCCAGCTTGCGGACGAAGCAATCTCATAAATAACTGCAGTACAAGTACTTATGAGATTCCTTCAGTCGTCCCGAAACTTCGGGACGGGACTCCTTCGGAATGACGTTTTTTTCTATGTTTTCACACAGCCTCTAAAATCGGGGGTTAATGACAGCGTAAGAGTAATAATCCCGACATCTTCTTAACCCCTCGATTGATCGAGGGGATATAGATAAGCCGTGCTAATGCAAACTGTTTCAACAGTTTTTCATTTGAAATCCGTTTCTAAACAGCCTCTAAACAGACCGGTTTATCTGGTACAACTCGGTAATAGATTTAGAAACAGATTATTGACAATAATGACCTGAATTGTTAAACTCCCGATGCGAAGAAAGGATAATTTATGTCAGATAAGGTAAAAGCAGTCGGGATGCTCTCCGGCGGACTGGACAGTACGCTCGCCGCACATGTCATGAAAAATATGGGGGTTGAGATTCAGGGGGTAAACTTCAGCACCGGATTCTGCATCACGGATCATCAGAGAAAATTGAACAGGGATGACGTTCCGGTTCAGAAGATGCAAAACGAAGCGCTGCGTTTGGGTTCGGACCTTGAGATACCCATCGAGATAATAGATATATCCACCGAATATTGGGATATACTCCTAAACCCTAAATACGGTTATGGAGCCAATATGAACCCATGCGTCGATTGCCGTATCATGATGTTCTCAAAGGCAAAAATTTATATGGAGGAGATAGGCGCTCACTTCGTTTTTTCGGGCGAAGTAATGGGACAGCGTAC